>CAJWTF010000023.1 GCA_913046825.1 uncultured Rickettsiales bacterium
CGCCCGCCTGCCGAGGGTCGCGACACATCATTAGCGGCGAAGCGGAGATAGTTTCATGGACTACAAAGCCATCAAATACGAAATCAAATACGAAATTGCGGTCGTAACATTGAACCGGCCAGAAGCCCGAAACGCTTTGGACATTACGATGCGCGAGGAAATTGCAGACGTGACGTTGCGGATTCGCGACGATGAGAGCCTAAAGGCGATGATCCTAACGGGTTCTGGTGGCGCATTCTGCGGTGGTGGTGATTTGAAAGCGCTGACCGAAACGAAGCTGACATCCGTGACCGGACGCAAGCGCATTCAGGATCTGCATGACTGGCTGCCGTCTCTGGTAAATCTTGAAATTCCCGTTGTTGCGGCGGTCGATGGTGCGGCCTATGGCGGCGGTTTTAATCTAGCCTTAGTTGCGGATTTTATCCTGGCATCTCCTCGTGCCCGGTTTTGTTCGGTCTTCGGGCGGATTGGTTTGGTGCCCGATGCTGGTGGGTTCTATTTGCTGCCTCGCATCGTCGGGTTGCAACGCGCCAAGGACATAATGTTCACTGCCCGGTCATTCGGCTCCGAGGAGGCCAAAGATATGGGCATCGTTTATGAAATACATCCGCAGGATGTCTTGTTAGACCGTGCCATGGAATTTGCGGGCAGATTCCGCCACGCTTCCCGGCAGGCTATAGGACTAACAAAGAATGTTCTCAATCAGTCACTGAACTTGGATGAAAAGGCGGTTGGCCAATTAGAGGCATACGCCCAAGGTGTTGCCTTTGCGACTGAATATAGCGGTGAGGCGATCAATAACTTCCTTGAGAAACGTCCGTTGGCGTTCGATTGGGACAAAATGGCGCGTGCAGCCAAGAAAGACTAAGCTGCGTAAGGTTGCCGCAAGGTAAGAGACATATTTTTTTACCATTCGAACTGCCAGATTCGGATTGGAAATTGGAATGTGTAACCGACGGTTCGTCGTCGTCACGTCGTTAATTGTCCTCTTTATGGGGGTGCTTGGCGTGTCCGTGATTTATACAACCATGGATCCGGAATCTGAGTTACCGCTGACGGGAATTTTTGATTCTTGTGTCAGTGGTGATGCCTCCAGTTGTTATTCCTTCGCTGGTATTCGGCCCTGATCGCCGATCGGGGTCCGGCGGCACTCGTCGATGTAGTGCGGAACAGACTGAGATCAGTCGAGCTGGTGATGTCGCGCAATCAAATCCCAATGGCGCAAGCGCAGACAAGGTCATGGCTTGGGCGCCCACCGGAAGACCTCGCGGCCCCCCTCGCTGTCGGTCTCGAAACGCGCTTGTAGACGTCAAAAAACGCCCGCATGCTGTTTATGCATCTGACTAAAGGCATGGCATATGGCTAACTATCCGTACACAAAAGGACTACATGATCTCGGCAACGGGGCTTGGGCTTATCTGCAGCCCGATGGCTCTTGGGGCTGGAGCAACGCGGGCTTAATCGTCGATGGCGAGGAGACCTTGTTGGTCGACACGTTGTTCGATTTCAAGACGACGGCGGAAATGTTGTCCGAGATGCGCACCGCCGTCCCGAAAGCGGAAGCGATCGATACCTTGGTGAATACCCACTCCAACGGCGATCATACATTTGGAAATAAACTTGCTGGGGCGGGAGAGATCGTATCCTCGCAAATTTGTGCCGAGGAGATGGCGGCACGTGGGCCGGACAAGCTGGCCGAATTGATGCGGAACGCGGGCAATCTAGGGGAAGGTGGAAAGTTTCTCTATCAGGCCATGGGCCCTGCCAAGTTCGACTTCGAGGAAATTGACGAGTACGCCCTGCCGACCCGAACCTTCGAGGATGAGTTGACACTCACCGTCGGTGATAAGGAGGTCCGTCTGATCAATGTCGGGCCCGCGCATACGGGCGGTGATGTCCTGGTCCACGTGCCGGGGGATCGCACGGTCTTCACTGGCGACATACTATTCAACGAAGGCCATCCGGTCATCTGGGAGGGGCCCATATCGAATTGGGTGCGTGCCTGCGATATGATGCTGGAATGGGATTTAGAGACCGTCGTCCCAGGTCACGGCGCGCTTTGCGGAAAAGCGGGTATCCAACGAATGAAGGACTACCTGCTCTATATTGAAGTTGAAGCGCGCAAACGCTATGACGCTGGTATGGAGATCGAGGAGGCGGCGCTTGATATCTCGATGGCAGATTTCGATGGCTGGTTCGATGCGGAACGGATCGTCATCAACTTGCAAACGCTCTACGGCGAGTTTGCAGGCGAGCGTCCGAGCTTCGACCGCATTAAGTTATTCGGTATGATGTCCCGATACGCGAAAGCGCGTTAGGTCGTATTGGACCGTCTTTGTTCGATTTTTTGGGATATGTATTACGGCTGGTTTGTCGTCGCCGCGTGCAATGGGGGCGCCTTTATCACTTGGGGCGTGGCGATCTTCAATCAGGGCGTCTTTCTCAGCCATTGCATAACGCAGAACGGCTGGTCGCTAGCAACGCTATCAGTGTGTTGTGTGCGATCTGTATGCTTTTGGGACGACCCGTCGAGACCGATGTATAGATAACATACGCGAGGTCGGATTCGTTCGTACGTTCCGCGTGCTTTTGGTCCCCGGCACGAGTATATCTGGTGATGAAATCATGTAAGTTGTTACACCGGCATCGAGCTCAAGCGGTGTGGGTCACGGTTGCTGACAAGAAATTTAATATCGGCGTCCGTCGCCATAGGTCGGAGTCTAGTTGTCTCGTAATTAGGTTCGAGGGGTAACCAGGCGCCACCGGTGAGGGTAACCGCCAGAATAGAGGTCACGCAATCGACAGATCGCTCTATATAGAAGCCGCATATCTGACCTCTCGATAAGCCGTCATTTGAGAGGCGATTCGCAAGTGATTGAGCCCTTTGGTCGAGCTCCCGATACGTGAGCTCGTTAGCCTCCGAACGTAAGGCTATAGGGTCACCATAGCGTTCGACGGCGTCCATCCAGTAATTAGCGAGGGTCCGCGCAGGAGGTGTGAGAGGGCCAGCTAGTATTGTAGCCGCTTTCCGATTATCCATGCGGCGTATATTAGGTCGTGTGAATTCGTGACGCTAAAGCGAAAGCCTAAATTTCACGAACTGTTTACGAGTTGTGCGCGCTAAACCGGTCTGGGTTAATTGAAATTTAGATTTCACGTCAGTCGCGAGGTAGATCGTCGCTAAAATCCGGATCGATAATGCGCCTCCAAGCTTGCCAGCTTTCTTCGGCGTAATACCGATGGCCGAACGGCGCCGCGACGGCTTCAATTTTGTCCGCCGCGTCGAAACTTCGATAGGCGGGCAGCGCGCCGTCGATCGCGCGGGCCACACCGTCAAAAGGAAAAATATGATCGTCGATGCCGGAGAGGCCGACGAATGGTCGGGGCGCGATCAGAGCGAGAATGTCATCGCTTTCGAAATCTTGAAAAAAGCCAGGGACCAATAATTCCCCATTACTGGTACCCCGCGTTGCAACGATCTCAGAGAGGCGGCGAACCGAGCCACTGGCTAATGTACCTAGAATGCGGGGGTCGAGAGCGGCTGCGAATTGCGCCGCGGTTCCTCCGGATGAATGCCCGAACAGGAAAATACGTTTGGGATCAATGGGGTGCGGGCATGCGGAGCTCAATAGCCAATCGATGGTTGCACTGACGTCCATTGCCTTCAGTCCAAGGAGAGATTGCCCGAGGAGGGCGGCGTGAAGCGCGATATCAATCGTTCGATCGGCAGAACGCTTCGGCAAATAGCGTTCTTCTTTTTCTCCATATCCAGTCTGCTCGACACACACGCCGAGATACCCTCGGCGAGCGGCTTGTCGCGCCATGTCTGCTCCGATGGATAGTCGCTGGTGGTCGATGGGTACCTTCGTCTCGCCCCATCCTAGATGCACGCCAGATGTTGATCCGGCGAGATATAGAAAAACGGGTAGAGGTTTGTCGGCGGTTGAGCCTACAAGAAGGGTGACCGGTAAATCCGATTGAGGGCGAACCCGCAAGTAATAGGTGGTTTTCTCGATATGGGGTGATTGCGGAAGGGGCGTCGGCCCTCGCACGTTAACGATGGTGGGTGGAGTTGTGGCGGCAACATATCCTGTTAATTCTGCGAGCCGGGCCCGTGCCCGCATTTGCCAGTCGTCAATATCGGCGGTGTTGAGCGCGTATCGTCGCGGCATATCATCCATTGTGGCAATGAGGTCGAGCCAGGGGCTGAGATAGGTGCCCTCCGGTCGCGCGGGATAGGGGTCGGTCGGCAGTCCACGGGCGCGGCGCAGTTTGCGGAGCGCTGCATCCCGGTAGACCCGCATGCGTGTAGAGAAATCCATATCCGCTATTTCGCTTCAGGATATGGCACGATGCAAGGCCGCGATTTAACTCGCATCCGTCGATTTTTTCAGACACACCAATTCAACGCAGGCGCAGAATACTTCCATCGACAGTTTGACTTCTTCCAGCGACGGAAAGGTTGGGGCGAGACGAATGTTTCGGTCGCGCGGATCTTCGCCTCTGGGAAATGTCGCACCTGCAGGCGTTAGCTTAACGCCCGCTTCGCCCGAGAGGCGCACGATTTCAGCCGCGCACCCGTCGAGGACATCGACACTGACGAAATAGCCGCCTTCCGGCTTCGTCCAGGTCGCGACACCCTTGCCGCTCAAGTGCCGTTCCAGTGCCGCGTCGACAGCAGCAAATTTCGGGCCGATCAGATCCGCATGCTTCGACATATGATAGCGGAGACCGTCGAGATCACCGAAGAACCGGACGTGACGCAGCTCGTTGATCTTATCGTGGCCGATATTGGCGATCGACATTTTCCCAGCCGCATCCGCAATATTGATCTTGGAGCCGGCCATCACGGCGACGCCCGCACCTGCATAGGTTACCTTCGAGGTTGAGCCGAACAATAGCGGGCGGTCTGGATTTTCCACGGCTTTGCAGGCCTCCAGAATATTCTTCACGCTCGCCGGGCCGTTACCGAGATGATGCTCCGCATAAGCATTGTCCCAGAATATCCGGAAGTCGGGAGCAGCTGTTTTCATCGCGGCCAAACGCTCCACAACCACATCGGAATAGATCGCACCCGTCGGGTTAGAATATTTCGGCACACACCAAATCGCCTTCACGGAGGGATCGTTGGCGACGAGCATTTCTACTGCGTCCATGTCGGGGCCGTCGTCATTCATCTCCACGGTGAGCATCTCGAACCCGAGTTTCTCGCACACCAGGAAGTGTCGGTCGTAGCCTGGCACTGGGCATATGAACTTCGGCGGAGTCTCGTCACGCCAGGGACGTTCCGATCCGGGTATGCCGAACAGCACGGCCCCGGCTACCGTGTCATACATCAAATTAAGGCTGCTGTTACCGCCGATAACTATCTCGTCGGGTGCCACTTCCAGAAAATCCGCGAACAGGCGCTTTGCTTCCGGAATACCGGTGCCAAGGCCATAGTTCCTGTAATCCTCATCCGTCTCGCCGATATACTCGCCTGGAGCCACGGCGGTCAGGATGCCGTCGCTCAGGTCGAGTTGGTCCAGCGCGGGTTTGCCGCGGGTCATATCCAGCACAAGATTGCGTCCGCAAAGGTCACGATAACGCGCCTCCGCCTGCGCTTCCGCCGCTGCCAAGGCCTGTGGGTCCAGGGAAGTCAGGGTCATATCGAATTCGTCCACATGGTGAAGCGTTCGATATAACGGCTTACGCCTGGCGGCTTTAGAAATCAATTGTTTGCATTCTCTATCGCCGCGATAGTTTGTCTCAGGGGTGAAATTCAGCTCCCCGCATTGCCAATCGACCCGGAACGCAGTAAGCGGAGATCGAGTGAAATTTGGAGTGTAGCGAATGCGGGTAGGCGTCGAAGTCGGCGGGACATTTACGGACCTTGTATTGATCGAGGACGGAAAGTTACGTGTCTCGAAAGTCCCCAGTACACCGAAAAATCCGGACAAGGGCGCCTTGAACGCGATCGACGCTGCAGGCATCTCTCCGTCGTCAATTGAGGACCTGGTGCATGGCTCGACGGTCGCGACGAACGCCGTCTTGGAGCGCAAGGGCGCGAAGGTCTGTTTCTTCGTGACCCAAGGCACCCGCGACGTCTTGCTGTTGCAACGGCATGACAAGAGGTCGATCTATGATTTGCACTACCGCAAACCGGAACCAGTCGCCTCGCGCCGGGATACGTTCGAGATACCGGAACGCATGGATGCGGATGGCAATGTTGTGCGTGTCCTGGACGAATTGGCAGTCACAGGGATTGTAGAAGCAGCATTGGGATCGGGCGATTTCGACGCCGTCGCGATCTGTTTTCTCAATGGCTATCTCAACCCTTCGCACGAGGAATCGGTCGCGTGTATCGTACGCGACGTCGATCCCCAGATCAGTATTACCTGCAGTCATGAAGTCACCCGCGAATTCCGGGAGTATGAGCGCGCCTCGACGACGACCCTTGCGGCCTATGTGCAGCCGGTGATCGAAGGCTATCTTGGCCGCTTCGTTGAAGCCTTGACCGAGAAAGGATTCGTGGGCCAATTCAGCGTCATGCAATCGAATGGCGGACGGATGCCGGCGGAAGCCATGGCCCGCAACGCCATAGCAGCGCTCTTCTCGGGTCCGGCGGCCGGCGTGATCGGCGCACTGCGACAGGTGGAAGCCTCAGGCGCGCACGATCTCATTACTCTCGATATGGGGGGGACGAGCACGGATGTGTCGCTGATCTCCGGCGGTGTTCCCGATTTGGCATCGATGACGAAGATTGACGGATTGCCAGTCAAAACGCCTGTCATCGACATCGTCACCGTGGGCGCGGGTGGTGGATCTATCGGCTGGATTGATGATGGCGGGTTGCTAAGGGTCGGGCCGCAATCGGCGGGTGCGGACCCTGGTCCGGCCTGTTACGGGCGTGGTGGCACCGTGCCGACGGTAACCGACGCCCATATGATCAGAGGGAGCGTGCGTGCGGAATCCTTCCTTGGCGGACAGATGAAAGTCGTTCCCGAAGCGTCCCGCTCGGTCTTTGTTTCGATGGCGAAAGAGATCGACATGAGTGTCGAGGAACTGGCGGACAGCATCATCCAACTGGCGGAATCCAATATCGTCCGTGCCATTCAACAAGTTTCGACTGAGCGCGGGCGTGATCCGCGCGGCTACGCGATTGTGCCGTTCGGCGGGGCAGGACCGCTTCATGCCGCCCGCGTCGCGGAGGAATTAGGCGTGACAACCGTCATCGTCCCACCCCATGCAGGCGTGCTGTCGGCCGCTGGTTTGCTGATGTCCGATTACATCCACTATCGCGCTCGCACCCGAAAATTGCGTTTGGACGAAGCTGCGGTCGGGGATGTGTGGGAAATTTTGAATGAGTTGGAAGGCGAAGTGTTGGCATATCTCCAATCGCTCGGCATCGACGGCGATGTGGAATACGACCGGGCCTTGGAGATGCGCTATGTTGGTCAGGCCTTTGAAGTGACGGTGCCCCTTTCCGAAAGCGATGCCAGCGGGATGACGGCGGAGCGGTTGTCGGCGCTCTTCGGCGAGGAACATCATCGCATCTTCGAATTCTCCAAACTGCCGAACGACCCGGTCGAGATCGTATCCTTCCGTGTCGGGGCCAAGGTGGCACCCTCGGCGATCCCCAACCTGGGTGATGGATTCGCCACGACTTCCGAAGACGGCATCAACATCGATATGCTGGATCGGGGCGAGCGGCTGACATGTCGAGTTTTACCGCGCAGCGCGGTCCTGGCGACGGCGATGGCCGGGCCGCTTTTGATTGAGGACGGCACCTCGACGATCTACGCGCCGCCGGGGTGGATGACGGCGACTGACCCGCACGGTAATATCGTGATGGTGTTCCAGACATGATCATAACTTTGTTTGTCATTCCCGCGTATGCGGGAATCCAGCAGGCTGGATGGGACATTCTGGATGCCCGCATACGCGGGAATGACGTCTCAAGGGGCGATGCGTTATGCTGGACGCATAAGGAAGGTTAAACAGATGGCGAAAACCGTATCTCCCGTCGATCAAGCGGTCATCACACGGGCTTTGCTCGCGGGTGCACATGAGATGGGCGCGAAGCTTATCCGCTCCGCACACTCTCCCATCGTGCGCGAGGCTCAGGATTGTTCAGCGGCACTGCTCGACCGGCGCGGTAACGTAGTGGCGCAGGCGGAATTGATAGCGCTGCAATTGGGCTCGATCACCCATACGTTTCGGCCGTGCCTGGAGCTCTATGATCTGGACGAGATCGGGCCGGACGACTTCTTTATCAACAATGATCCCTATCACGGTGGCCAGCATCTGCCGGATATCTTCTTGTTCTCGCCGGTTTTCTTCGAGGAGGAGTTAGTTGCCTTCAGTGCCACAGTTGTCCACCACATCGATCTCGGCGGCGGTGCGCCGGGCCTGAATCCGAATGCCGGAGACATTCACCAGGAAGGACTCGTCTTTCCGCCGACGAAATACAGCTTCTCCCGCGATTGGAGCGGCGGCGGGCTTGAGCGTTTCGTCGCTTCCAATGTGCGCATGCCGGACGCGACAATTGGCGATCTCAATGCGCAATTTGCCGCCAACGCCATCGGCGCGGAGCGTATGCGCGAGTTGTGCCGCAAGTTCGGCGTGGAGACCGTCGATGCCGCCATGGTTGAGATGTTGGATTATGCCGAACGCCGGATCCGCAGCGCCATCCGCGCCGTGCCGGATGGTACCTATACGGGCGAAGCGATGTTGGACGACGACGGCATCGGGCAGGAACCGGTACGCATCAAAGCCAAGCTGACGATTGACGGCGATGGGATCGAGGTCGATTTCACGGGCTCTGACCCTCAGGTAAAAACCAATATGAACAATCCCTTCGCTTCGACCGAGGCGGCGGCGATCGCGTGCCTGAAATCGGTGTTGACCGACCCGGACGTGCCGATCAACGATGGCAGCACGCGGGCGATCAAGGTAACCGCACCGAAGGGCAGCATCCTCAATCCACTGCCGCCGGCCCCGGTGCGCGCCCGCTTGTTGCCGAGTTACCGGGTCTTCAATGCAGTGATGATGGCATTGTCGCAAGTTGTGCCGGAAAAGGTGATTGCGCCCGGATACGACACGACGACTGCGGCATGCCTCAGCGAGTTCCGTGACGGTAAGTACAACATCTATCTGGAAATTTTCGGCGGTGGTTACGGCGGCGGAGCTGCGATCGATGGCTGCGACGGCGTCGATTGCGCGCTCTCCAACTGCTCGAACATCCCGATGGAAGCGATGGAGCTCGATTACGGGTTCTTCCGGGTGGAAAACTACGCCCTGATCCCGGACTCAGGCGGCAAAGGCAAACACCGCGGCGGCCTCGGCTTTGAGAAGAGCTACCGCATTCTGGAGGACGGCATCACTTTTGCCACATATGGCGACCGCTTCCGCATCGCTCCTGAAGGCGTTTTCGGCGGCGGCCCTGGCCGCCACGCGGAGAACCTGATCAATCGCGACGGCGAGACCATCCGCGTCGGCTCCAAGGCAGGCGTCGAGCTGAAGAAAGGCGACCTCCTGATCATGCGCACCGGCGGTGGTGGCGGATATGGGGATGCCGTGGAGCGCGACGCGCGCATGAACGCGCGAGATTTAGAGGAAGGACTGACGACACAGGCCGCTGAGTGATGTACAACGGGACGAGCGAGGGTCTTCATATAGACAAAACGTCGAAGTTATGGTGTGCATCACCACGTTTCTGACACGTGAAATGAAGAAGCAATCGTGGATTACGGGATACGGACGCCCGTCGATACCCGAATCAGCGGTTTTTTAATACTGTGTATGGTGTTGTTTCGCGTTTTTTTATAACGGGCACCTTCTCGGCATCCCTGTCGAGGGGCTAGGCCCGACATGACAATCGCGTCAAAAAATCTAAATTGTCTCTCAATTGACGCATCGTATTTGGATGGGCTGATGGAACACGTACGCTATATCGACCGGACCCGGGATTACTATCTCAGTCAGGGGTATGATAAATCCTACGAATGGGCGCATTTTGACGATGTACCGTTCACACCGCTCGCGAAACCGCTTTCGGAATGCAAGGTTGGATTACTCGGCACCAGCGAAGTCGCGGTGCATTTCGATCCGGAGACGGAAGAGAACCCCATCGTCGAGGATCATTTTCGCGGCGTCTATTCGATCCCGGCGGACACGCCGACGCAAAAGCTCTATAGCCGCACGCTCGATTTCGACCGCAACGCGACGACGCTCGACGACGTCAATGCGTTCTATCCGATCGATCGGATGCGGGAAGCCTTGGCGGATGGGCGGATCGGATCAATGCCGGATCGGGTCTACGGTGCCTATAATAATTACAGCAAGCGCAAGGTGCTCGAAGAAGAGGGGCCGACAGCGCTTGAGTATTGCCTGGCCGACGGGATCGATGCGGTCGTCATCGTTCCCATATGACCGGTCTGCCATCAGACCGTGAGTCTGATCAGCAGGTATCTTGAAGCGCACGGGGTTCCCACCGTGGTGATGGGCACCGCGCGTGATATCGTCGAGCATTGCGGCGTGGCACGCTTTCTGTTTGTCGACTATCCGCTCGGAAGCCCATGCGGCGAGCCCGGCAATGTGGCCGAGCAGCGCGATGTCTTCCAACAGGCGCTTGACCTATTGGCACAGGCGGAAGGCCCTCGCACGACGCGCGAGGCCGGATATCGCTGGGGCAAGGGTGAGGATTGGAAACGCCTGATCTTCACCGAGGAACAGCCCTTTCAGGACGAAAGCGCCAAGGCCGAATGGGAAGAGCGGAACAACGAATACCGCCGCCTGAAAGCGGAAGGAAAAATCTAATGGCCGACGATACCCGCGATGTGACCGTCTACACGACGCCGTTTTGCGTTCCCTGCGATCAGTTGAAGCGATTTCTGGAATCCCATGGCATCGCATACATCACGCGTGATCTTATGATGGATGAAGAGGCGCAAGATAAGATCGACGACGCGGGGATCCGCTCGACACCGATCCTGGAAATTGACGGCAAGCTATACGCCGGCCAAGCCCTGGCGCCGGGAAAAGTAAAAGAGCTACTGAAGATTTAGAGCCGGTTTTTGCCGGGAGGCTCAGGCCATAGTTCCGGGTTCGACCTATCGGTCGCCCCAGAATGACCATTCTTTCTTTATCTTTGTCATTTCGAAGCGCGAAACGAATCCGGAATTATGGCCTGAGCGTTTCGGGATTTGCTGCTCTTTTGCGAAAGCTCAAAGCCGCATCCGGAAATCGTTCTCACCGGTGCGGTCTTCGCCACGCATCAAATAGATTGTGCGCTCCGCGTGGTCGACTACACCCATCTTGCGATGCATGCGCGTTGCTTCGGCGCGGTCAAAGACGGAGGTGCCGGGCATGAAGCGCATTGTCATACCGCGCCGTGGCGTGCCGGAATTATTGGCCTCAGAACCGTGCAATAGATAGACATCGTGCAATGACATTTGTCCCGCTTTGAGGACGAGCGGCACTGCCTCATCATCGTTGTACTCGCTCTCCAGCAGTTCTTGATGCAGGGTAAAATTCGGGTCCTTGTTCGTGCGGTGTGGCCGTAGATTCCGGTTTTTGTGCGAGCCCGGCATGAATTTCAGACAGCCGTTCTCAACGGTCGCGTCGTCGATCGCGAGCCAGACCGTGCAGGTGGCGAGCGGACGCAGCGGCCAATATTCGCCGTCCTGATGCCATGGTGTCTTTTTGCCGTTCTCGGCTGGTTTCGCGAAGAAGCTGGAGTTCCACAAAATGACATCCGACCCGATCACTTGCTCGACCATGTTTAGGATATTGGGGTCACGCGCGTAATTCAGAAACGAGAGATCGTAGCGCAACAGCATTGGGCAGTAATCGTGGAACTCAGGATGACGCGCCAACAAGCGGTCATAGTCAGCTCGGATGGACTCCAGCGTCTCCTCCGGTAATCGATAATCCGGAATGACGTATCCGGCCTCGTGATAGTGTTCGATCTCTTGCTTGCTTAACGCCATGGGACCACCTCGTCCTGCGGTATGTGTCAGCGTAGTCGCCAGAACAACACGATGAATATTAGATTGGCGATGGCGACCGCCAAGAATATGTCTGGCACGGCGGCACCGTTCGTCAGCATGACGGTGGCGGCGAGCGAACTCAACACCATGAACAGCGCGTTGAGGATGTTGTTGCCCGCAACGATGCGCGAGCGTTCCCCATCCACCGTACGGCTTTGCAGAATGGCGTATAGCGGCACTGTATAGAGGCCGCCGCAGACGGAGACGCCGAAAATATCGAACAAAGCTCGCCAGGTTTGCGCGTCCTCAAGGAATGCTGGGATGTCCCGGAAGGCACCCGTAAAGCTGTCCATTGCTGGGGCGGAGAGCCACAAGTCTCCAAGGAATACGCTGACGCCGCACGCGCCGAAGGCCACGTATTTCGCCGATACTTCCCCGCGCAGCAATCGGTTGCAGAGCAGGGAGCCGATGGCGATACCAACCGTGGAGGTCGCGAGGAACAGGGTAACGACTTCGTTATTCGCATGAAATGTATACCTGGCGAGGTTCGAAAATTGAGAGAGCAGCGTGGCGCCGACGACCCAGAACCACGAAATGCCCAGCACCGAAAGAAATATCGGCTGTGAGACGGCGGTCAGCCGCAAAATGCGCCACGTTGCCAACGCGAAATTGTAGCTGACGATCAGGTCGGGATTGGCGGGTGGTGCGGAGGGAATATGTCGGCTCGCCAGCCATCCGGTGACGGCCAACAACAGAACGCCACAGCCGACGATCCAGACGCCGCCGTTCCACAGGATCAAGAGTGCTCCGGCGATGGTGCCGAGGAGAATGGCGACGAAAGTTCCCGACGCCATCAGCGCATTGCCGCCGATCAATTCCTCCGGCTCCAAATGCAAGGGCAGGATGCTGTATTTCACAGGGCCGAAGAACGAAGATTGCGCTCCCATCAAAAACAGCACGAAGAGCAGAAAATAAGGTTCGCCTAAGATCAGGCCGATGGCCCCGAACAGCATGATGGCGATTTCCGCCAATTTGACCCATCGGATGAGGCCCGACTTCTCATACTTATCGGCGAGCTGTCCGGCGGTCGCCGAGAATAGAAAGAATGGCAGAATAAAAATGCCTGCCGCCAGCGTGACCAGTAGTTTGCCGTCAATTCCGGCATTCTCCGCGAGACGGTATAGGATCAGGATGGCCATCGCGTTGCGGAAGAAATTATCGTTGGCGGCACCTAGGAAGAAGGTGATGAGCAGCGGTAGAAACCGCTTCGTCTTCAGAAGGTGTAATTGAGACTCTGCCATTGGCCCCAGCATAGCGTGGATTCATCGATCGAGCGACTTAGAGGAGCAAGGCCCTAAAGAGATGCCTCCAAGAAAGGGACCAGCAACGCGTTGAAGGCGTCCGGGTCTTCTGCAAGGCCCATATGGCGCAGTACCGGGATCACTGCCGATCGACCGTCTGGAAACGCCCCTGCCATGGCCGCCGCCATTGCGGGGGTGCTGTTCGCATCTTCCTCACCTGTCAGAACCAATGCCGGGCATTCGATATCGGTGATGGCGTCCGCAAGGATCCGTCCGTCCCGCAGGACGGCATCATCGCCTTCGGTTAAGACGGTGTAAATTAGTCCGTAGTTTCTCGGGTCGTTGGCAAGCATCCAGGTTCGGACGAGATCGGTGACATCGCTCCGGGAGTCACGAAACGATTGGGTAAACCAACGTTCTATCGCGGCGTCGACCGTGGCAGCGGGGCCCGTGTCGACCGAAAGACGAAGGCGTTTCTGCATGGCGGCGCGCTGACTCGGGTCCCGGCGATATGAGGAATTCAGGACGGCGACGGCGGTGGCCCTCTTCGGATGCACAGCGGCGAACGCTTGCGCCAAGGTGCCGCCGAGCGAGAACCCCGCGATGGCCGCGCGCTCGATACCTAGATCGACCAGCAGTTCATCCAACTGATCAACTAAATCGTTCAGTGAACAATTCTCGGGTGGTGCTTCACTGTCACCATGTCCGAGCAAATCGTAGCGGATAACGCGAAAGCGCGCAGTCAGCTCGGGCAGCATCCATTGCCACATATTGCGGTTTAATCCCATCCCGTGAATCAAAACCAGGTCGGGACCTGTGCCCTCTACCGTTCGCGCCGTATCGTACAAGTGATCTGCCATGGAACCCCGCTTTCAAGAGTCTCAATCTCACGCGAAGTTGCGCCAAATCAAGGGATGAAATGCGAAATGACTGCATAGTTGGTCAATATTGAAAAATGTCGAGACAGATGGAGGTGTGTCATGAGCATTCGACGGAGATCTTACGGCCCAGTAGCTCCTCACGGTCGCGCGAATTGAACAGTAATGTTCTCATCGTATTGGGCTATGACCCGGCATCTTTGAAAAGCGATGTCGCGACTGGATTGCGTATCTCGCAGACCCTCGACCGAACGCCGGTCTCGTTGGCACCAACGGCATTGCAAGATGCCTTGACAATTTTATTGCAAACTCGCGAGGAAGAGCGTCGGACAAGCCGATTGAGGCCGAGTTTGATGAGAGGATAGCGCCGGATGATTTATGTGCGGTCGCCGGTCGGCATAAATCGACTTTAATAGTCATGCCGGCGGAATCGGTGAGATCTTCCGAAGAAGATTTTAAAACTTTTTGAACAGTTTCGGTCGTGCGCTGCTGCTGGTCAACCGAGCACAACCGGAAGATACCGCACGATGCCGATTTAGGTGCGTTCTTGCCAGAATTGTGATCCGAAGTGGGCTTGTGTGGCCTCCCCCCACAGGTCATTTTGACCTCGTAGGCGTGTTGATGCGCGCGATGCCGGGAATTTAAAATGTCTGTTGACGAAGAAGAGATATCCTCAGAGTTACAACCGAAATCGCCTTTCGTCCGGTTCTTGCCCCTAATCATTCTTGCGGCTGCGATTGCCGGATTTTTTGCGCTGAGCTTGGATAAGTATCTCACTTTCGACGCGTTGCGTGTGAACCGCGCTATACTTGGCGCTTTCGTAGCGGAGCAAGGCGTCATCGCCGTCGCGCTTTATATAGCGATTTACGCGACGTCCGTGGCGTTGTCTGTACCGGGAGCATTGATCCTGACCATTGCAGGCGGTTTGCTCTTCGGGCAGTGGTTCGGCTCGGTGTATGTTGTATTTGGCGCGACACTTGGCGCAATCGGCGTGTTTTTGATTGCAAAAACGGCACTCGGCGATGTCTTGCGTCGGCGGGCCGGACCGGCCATGCGGAAGATGGAGGCTGGCTTTCAAGAAAACGCTTTGAGCTATTTGTTGGTCCTGCGTCTCATTCCGTTGTCCCCCTTCTTCCTGGTGAACATCGTCCCGGCCTTCCTCGGCGTGAAGTTGCGCACATATGCGATCGGCACCTTCCTCGGTATTATTCCGGGCTCTTTCGTCTACGCAACCGTCGGGGCAGGGCTCGGCAGTATATTTGATCAGAACGACGAGTTTACCCTTACCGGTATATTGACGCCGGAAATCACCGCAGCCCTGGTCGGCCTCGCGGTACTCGCGCTGTTGCCGGTCGCCTTTAAGAAGTTCCGAAAACCCGAGAATTAAAATGGTGCGGACGGGGGGACTCGAACCCCCACACCCTTTCGGATAGCAGATTTTAAGTCTGCTGCGTCTACCGGTTCCGCCACGTCCGCACTATTGATTTCGCCGTCAAGCGGGAACAGGGACCTTAGCTAAGCAGACTTTCTACGACAACCCGGAAGAGAGTGTTTTAGCGCGTTAAATCGGTTTGACGATCTGCCATTTTGTCGGCGAGCTGGATCCGCCTTTGACATCCACCTGCGTGCTGCTGCACGAGGCTAAAAGCAGTAGGGTGATTGAGATGGCAGATATGAAGTGCATTCGCTATCTTAGCCGAAAAATTGATACACCGCAGCTCTGATGGTGATCACCAATCCCCAAATTCAAACGAATCGCCGAGTTGAATGGCGGCGCTGCCATCAAGGGTATCGCCGGTTTCGAAGTCAATTCGGCTCATGAGAGAGGTGGGAGATCCGGCATCGTCAAAATATCGCTCCGGTGTGTATCATATAGTTGGTGCAACCAAGTCATTACTACGGCAATTCCGAGTTGCTGTAATGTTGCAATAGGAGGTCCACAAACGTGGAACGAGATTGGACTTACTTTGCCTTGATAGGGCTCGGCGTCTTCCTGCTATGGGGTTGGCATCGTCGTCGTCATGGACGCGGAGGGAGTTTGTTGCCGGTGGTCGCCGCGATTCTGGCGGTGATTGCCGTGTTGTATCTTGCTATTGGCGCCTGAGGTGCGTTTTCTTAGTGTGCTCAGGGCATATTCGGGGGCGCGAAGTGAAGCCGGAATTATGGCCTGAGAGACGCCGTCATAGGGTTTTAGCGCCATTATTTTCCCGAGCGTCAAACCCGTTCGGACCAGGCGCGACGCAGATAGCGGCGTTCACCGACATGGTCGTGTTCAATATGCGCCCGGTAGCCATTCGCTCCCTCGGCAACGTGGTGCTCGCGATGACATTCGGGCAAAGCTTCCTCGGCAAACGCTTCAAGCCCTTCGCGTAAAAGCCGACCCTGAATATGATCCGGCGCATCGATGCCCAGGAAATTCAGCACGGTCGGCAGGATATCGACGACACCGGCGGTGACCGGTGACGCATAGCCTTCGCGCACCCCCGTCCCCTGCATTGCGAGCCAGCACCGGACTTCGCGTTCGTGCAATCCACCATGCATGCCACCCCCTTCAGGATAGCCGCAATCATGTACGGTGCCGCCTGCGATACCATGGCTGTTCGATCCATCGTTGGACTTCAAGACGATGCCGATATCGGCGGCCCGTCGGTGAACGGAGCGAAGGTGATTGTGTAGCAATGCACCGTCTCCCTTGCGCGTGAAGAGCGGCCCGCACCAATCCTGGCTTTGGAGCCAGGTCAGCACGCGCTGGATCAGATAGGGGTCGGAGTCTTTCACATAAATACCGCCAGCGCTGGAAAGCGCTAAGGCCATATCCGATCCGTCTTCCGTCGTCTCGCCGACGGTGAATCCGCCTTCATAAAATTTTTTGGCGAGGTCGAGCTTACTACCAAGCAGCGTCACCATTCCATGGTCTGACATGGTCACGATATGGAGTCTCTCCTCGGGTGGTTTTGCGGCATCTCGGGTCAAAATGCGACCGAACTCGCGGTCGACCGTGCGCAGCGCTTCCAAGTTCTCCGGCGTGCCGAGGCCAATCCGGTGATAGCTATTATCCGGCTCGCAATACCATAACACCATCACGTCCGGTGTTAGATTTAGTTCCACATAATCCAGATAGACGTCGGTTGCATAGCGAATCCAATCAAGCGAGGGGACCGAATGAGGCGGGATGGGCCCGCACGTCTCCAATACTTTATCGAGGGCGCCTGACGGTTGCGTCGCGTCAGGCCGATGTAAGGAGAGCCGGAATCCCCCGAGGCTTTCCGCCTTATGATTCAGCATCCGTGTGCCGCCGGGCGTCCCGGCGCTAATGACCGCATAGCTCAGGCCGTTCGCATCGAGAATCTCGCCTAAAACTGGGACGTCGACCAATTTGCCGCCAAGCCGCTTGTCGCCTTCCGCTAATTGGGTCTCATCTCCCGTATTGAATAATCTGCCCGGCGAAGCGTCCGCATCTTGGAACCGATTGCCGACGATGCCGTGGCGTTCCGGATAGCAGCCGGTGATCATTGCCGTCTGATTAACTCGGGTTTCCGTCGGGAAAGTCGAGCGGGCCTCCGGGAAATGCGCGCCCTCCGCCACGAATTTACAAAGGTTCGGCATAAGGTCGGGCGTTACCATGTCCGGGCGCAACGCGTCGAAGGAGACGATGAGGACTCGAGATTTCATGAAGCTTGTCTCCAACGAGGTGTAACATTCGTCGACAGGCTCAGGGTGAGAAAATCAAGAGCGACAGATAGAGACCTCACCCTGAGCCTATCGAAGGGCGAGGTTGGGTTCGCACCCAACTTATATCTTGTCGCGCGGCTCTCCGCCGTGGGCGCGCATCAGTGCTGCGACCTCTTCACCGGCCTTATCTAACAGGTCGGTGTCCGTGTGGCGCAACACGATGCTGGTACCGTAATTTCCCTCTCCGTAGAACGGGTAGCTACCGATATCGATTTTCGGGTAGCGATCCTGTATTTCGCCGAGTTCCTTCGCTAAATTACCTTCGCCTAAGGAACAGACTAACGTCTTCGTGCAAACTGGTTTGCCACCCTCGAGGCGTGGGGCCAGCCAGTCGATCATCGCGTGTGCTACCTGCGGCACGCCCGCCATGACATAGACGTTTTCCACCTGGAAGCCCGGCGCGACGGAAATGCCGTTCTCCACCAGGGTTGCCCCCTCCGGCGTATTGGTCATTCGCAAGCGCGCCTCGTTGATCTCCATGCCGCGTTTCTCGAACTGCGCCACCAGTCGACGATATGCTTCCGGATGGCGGATCAGCTTGCGACCAAAGGCTTTCGCCACGCTTTCCGCGGTGATGTCATCATGGGTCGGGCCGATGCCGCCGGTGGTGAAGACATAATCGTGCTTTGTCCGCATGGCGTTTACCGCTTCGACAATTTCACCCTCAATATCCGGTACCACACGCACTTCAGCGAGGCGAATACCTGCCTCGTCGTTCAGCTTTGTTGCGATATAGGAAAGGTTCGCGTCCTGTATGCGGCCGGATAGGATTTCATTGCCGATAATAATCAGTGCCGCGGTAACGATCTTCTCTTCGCTCATGGTGTTCCTACTCATGCGCCTCGTTTATTGCGCTGGATGATAAACCACTGCCCGGCGCCAAGAAAGCAGATGTGCTGTATTTTACATGAAACCTTTTCTCACCAGATTAGCGGCGAGGACGATCAGGATGATAAAGACCGCCGTGCGGAATTTGGTGTCCGTAATGCGGCCCCGCAGCCATTGGCCGACCGTCATGCCAGCCAAGATGGGTGGGACGGCAATCGCCGATAAGATCCAAGCTTCCCCGGTCATCGCCCCTTCGCCATATAGTGAGGCCGCCCAAACGACGGTGCCGATGAACAATGAAAGCCCCGTGGCTTGTACAAACGTATCCTTGTCCAACTTGAGGGCCTGGAGATAGACGACCAATGGCAACAAGAGCGAACCGCTGACACCGGACAGTAATCCGGAGAATAACCCGACCGGTAGGCCAAGCAGTTTTTCTCGTCCCGGCGGCAGGCTGAAATCCACATGCATCAGATTAATCGCCGCATAGATAACCACTACGCCGCCGAACAATGTGTTTATGATTGCCGGGTCGATACGAAAGAGCAGCACGGTACCGCCCCAAATGCCGATGCAAGCCGTGGCGTTAAGCGCACCGAAGCGTTTGAACAGCGGCATGATTGGCCCCGGCCGCGTGAATTGCCACAGGTTCGCAAGAAAAGAGGGGATCATCAGCACAGGGATCGCTTCCCGTAATCCGAGCGCCATCCCCATAATGGCGACGGAGATAGTCGGCAATCCCATGCCAAGTGCGCCTTTGACGACGCCGGCGATCAGGAAGGCGGAGATGACAGCAACGACTGTCTCCGTCTCAAGCGACCCCATCAGTAGTTGTCGTTCGGGACGGCCTCGAATAGCGGTTTCACACGGGCATCGACCTGGCGGTGGTTGTAGTAGTCGATGGCCGGCTTGAAGACATCGAAGACGCGGCGCAGCTCGCCTACTGGCTCTTCATGGTGGTCGACCCGCAAATCGACGCGTGGAAATTCTTTGTCGTCATAGACCAAGATCGCGGCGGAACGTTGGCCGCCGTGCTGGCCGCCTGCGTCGCGTCCGGTTTCAATCGCGCGCATCAGGCGATCTTCGAGATTGGCGCTTGGGTCCTCGTTATATCCGGCTTCAATTCCGTCCAGGACGTGTTCGCCCAGCAGAACATTGCCGAGGGCGATAAAATTATCGCGCACGTGATGGCCCGCCCAATCGCGGTTTTGCCTGCCGGTGCGCGCGGCGGCAAAACCGTCGTCATCGATCACGCCGAGCTGGCGGTATTCGCAATAAGGGTCGCCCTGGACTAGTTGTTCGATGACCGCCGGCGCCTTATAGCCGAGCTTCAAGAGACGCTGCGCCATATGCCCGAGTCGCGCATCCGCGATCGCCATGATGGCCACGGCGCCGGTTCTGGCCTGCACGAACGGCACACGAGCGCCGACGGCGAGCGAGCGCGTGGAGGTCGCAATCCCAAGCCTACCGGTCGACTCGCAGCGACCGATGGCGGTAAATGTGTTGAATTCAGGTCCGGGAGGAAGCGTAGCCATGGATTCGTCGCCCCTATTTGCTATTTTCCTAACATTAGAGAGAAGCGTATCTCGGCCGTTTGGCGCGGCAAGGGAAGAGGGCCCGAAATGGGCGGTAACAAACCGGGATGATGAATGACAATGGATACCCCTGACTGGCACAAAAAGATGGCCGAATACGCCGATAAGATCGGCGGCATCACCACTCCAACAGAGGGGTTCTATTTCGTCCGGCACGGCGAAACCTTCTACAACGACGCCAAGATCATTCAGCCGGTGATGGGCTCTCAATTGAACCCGAACGGCAAGGCGCAGGCCGAGAAGGCGGGACCGAAACTGAAAGACAAAGATTTCGATGCCTATTATGCCAGCGATCAGGAACGCGCCTGGATGACGGCACAAATCATCGCCGGGCATTGCGGCCGTCCCGTACATCCCAATCCGGATTTGCGAGAGCGCGACTGGGGTCGATGGGCGGGTCGCTCGAATGTCGACTTGAAGTGGGCGGGGTCACCGGAGCGCGGCGAAACTTTGGAACAATTTGTCACCCGGACCCTGCGCGGCGTAAACGCGGCGTTGGAGAACGGTAAAGTGACCGTAGTCGCGCACGGCGGCACGTTCGCCGTATTGCTGGCGGCCATCGGACACCCCTTGCGACGACCAGAAGAGTACGGCGCCCGTGTACTGGATAATGCGGCACCGATGCAGGTGACACCACCTAATGGTAGCGGCGAGTGGACGGTCGAGGCGTTGTAGTTCATCTATCTGGTTGTCATGCGGGTTGTGGCGTGAGTCTCGATGGATGCTGGAAAGGTGGTGGCAATGCTCACATCAACTGAACGTTTCCAATACACCAGTGATGGATACGTCATTCCCGCAGGATTTCGCCTAGATGAGAATATTCTTTACGAACTACGCATTGCCTTGGATGAGGTCCTTTCAGGCAATCCGGAGATCATGCCCGACCGGATGATCAATCCGCATCTCAATGGCGGACGGCCCTACGGCGTGAAAGGGCATGCGGCGTTCGAAAAAATTGCGCGCGACGCGCGAATCTTGGAAATGGTTGAAGCCGTTATCGGGCCCGATATTATCCTTTGGCTGACGCATTTGTTCTGTAAATTGCCAGAGACCGCTCGCGAAGTACCATGGCATCAGGATGGCCAATATTGGCCGATCCGACCTTGGGCAACCTGCACCGTTTGGCTGGCGCTCGATAAGGTGGACAAAGCGAACGGTGCAATGAAGGTCATCCCAGGCTCGCACAATCGCCAGGATTGGCGCCATCATGGGGACGACAACCCCAATCTAACTCTCAACCAAGTCATCGGCGAAGAACAAATCGCGGCAGAGGACACCCGTTTTATAGAATTGGAGCCGGGGCAGTGTTCAATTCATGACGTCGGAATTGTCCACGGCTCTGAGGCCAACACATCTGGTCGGCGGCGGGCTGGTCTGGCACTTCGCTATATGCCGGCGACTTCCGGTCTTTTCCGAGATGACGATTTGCCGCTGAGCAAGTTTGACTGGAGCACTTTGCCCGTCGCGCTAATGCGGGGTGTAAACCGCAACGTGGTGAATGACTTTACGATCGGCCACGATAGTCCGAGCTGGTAGACGTTACTCTGAAACCTTGCGCCGCATCATTGGGGCGGACCCGGGGACTGGAGCGTCGCGGCTTGGACCGCTTGATTTGGCTTCTATTTTCGCGAGCTTCAGTTTTTTTCGTTTTTTGGCCTTGAGCTTCTTTTCCGGTTTATTCTTTGTCTCCGACTTACTCTTTGTTTTTGGTTTGGGCTTTGGTCGTGCGTTCGAAAACTTTTCCGCAGCCGCAGGAGCGTCTTCGGTGGTCGCGGAACGGCTCGGTCGTGTTTTATATGATTTTTTTCGGCCTGGTCCGTCGGCTCTCGCGTTTCGGTCGCTACGGTTGAAACGGTCCTTGTGGTGCGGTCGCAAGGGGCGCTCCGATCGTGCCGGGCGCGCGGAGCGGGGTGGATTGTCCATCCGGGTAATCTTGATCGTATCCTCGACCAACATTTCCGGCCCGACGGTTTTGAGAAATCCATCAACACTCGCAGCGGTCAGTTCCACGAGGGTCTCATCTTGCTCGATATTGATCTTGCCGATTTCGTTCTTCGTTATTCCCCCGACGCGGCACAGCATCGGCAGTATCCAGCGTGCTTCAACGTTCTGCGAACGGCCGATGGTGAGCGAGAACCAAACGCTTTCCCGGAAGGCTTCGTGGCGTTTTGGGCGTTCCTCGGCAGGGCCGGTATCCATTAGATCCTCGGGTGCGGATTGCCCGGCGCGATATTGACGCACGAAGGCGGCGGCGACTTGCTCTGGGCTTTGTTGTGCCAGAAGCTTCTCAATAATGGATTTCTCATTGTCTTCGATGGGACTGGTGAGCGTCGGGTCGGCGAGCAGTCGCTCGTCATCCCGGCTCATGACGTCATCGACCGAAGGCGGCTTCGCCCATGTGGCATCGATATTCACTTCACGAAACATGCGTTCCACGCGTTTGCGCCAGTTATGCGGCACGATCAAGGCGCTCACACCTTTCCGTCCAGCCCGGCCCGTGCGGCCGCTGCGATGGAGCATGGTTTGGGCGTTGGTCGGCAGGTCGGCGTGGATGACCAATTCCACATTCGGCAGATCGAGGCCGCGCGCGGCGACATCGGTGGCAATACAGACGCGTGCCCGCCCATTGCGGAGTGCTTGTAGCGCGTGTGTGCGCTCATTTTGACTGAGCTCACCCGATAGGGCTACGACCGAGAAGCCCCGATTGTTGAACCGGCTGGTCATACGGTTGACCGCCGCTCGCGTACCGCAGAACACGATGGAATTCTTGGCTTCGAAATACCGCAGCAGATTGATAATCGCGTTCTCGCGGTCATTAGGGGCGACGGCAATGGCGCGGTATTCAATGTCGCCGTGTTGTTCACGCTCGGACGTCGTCGTCACCCGCACGGCATTTTGCTGGTAACGCTTGGCCAATCGGACGATAGGGCGGGGCACCGTAGCCGAAAACATCAGCGTTCGGCGTTCGGTGGGGGCTGAACCCAGGATGAATTCCAAGTCGTCGCGAAAGCCCATATCGAGCATCTCATCGGCTTCATCAAGGATGACAGCTTTCAATTGACTGAGGTCAAGCGATTTGCGTTCAATATGATCCCGCAAACGGCCCGGTGTGCCGACCACGATATGGGCGCCCCGGTCCAGGACGCGCCGTTCGGTCCGCATATCCATGCCGCCGACACAGGACGCAACCGAAGCACCTGTCATCTCATAGAGCCATTCGAGTTCGGATTTCACCTGCAACGCCAGTTCACGCGTCGGTGCGACCGCCAGCGCCAGTGGTGCGCGCGCATGCTGGAACCGCTCGGCATCGCCCAACAGCGTCGGCGCGATGGACATACCGAACGCCACGGTCTTACCAGAACCGGTTTGCGCGGAGACCAATGTATCCGCATCCTTCAAATCCGGCACCAGGACGGCTTTTTGCACGGGGGTCAAAACGTCGTAGCCGCGTTTGTCCAATGCTGCACGCAACGGCGGGACGACGCCTTCGAATTCGGTCATTAGTGTCTCTTTCAGAAATCGAGTTTTGCGCGTCGGATTTCTCGGTTTCGTTCGGTGGCGGCGCACGGTGCCGCTCTACATCGAGTGGCAAAAATTCCACAATCTGGCGTGTTGTACTGCCTGCGGCTACGGTTGCAAAGCCCGTGGTCGGACTTTAGTGAAGGTAAATTGTACTTTGATGCTCCGATCAGGACCAATTTGATGATCATTTTCGCCACTCTCGGCCCCACTGGCAGCAATCATGAGCTGGTCACAAAGCGATATCTCGCGCTGCACGGTCTTGATGATGTTAACATCGTGCTAATTGAAGATTTTAATGATGCCTTGCGCCGAATGGAGGTGGGAGAGGTCGATTTCATCATACAAGTCGCTGTGCATCCATCGGCGACGGAGACAGTGGCGGCGGCGCATTTCGAGCATGGTATTCATGTCATCGACGCCTTTATCTCGCCAAGTCGCCCTTTAGCCTTGCTCACGCGGGCGGATGTCGAGGTACCGAGAACACTTGGCTTGCAGCCGGCGACCGAGCGGTATGTAGATGCGTCCCGGTGGGCGGAGCTGGTTCTGGAGATTTCGATCATGACCGTGGCAGAAGGCCTGTTGGCCGGGCGGTTCGACAGTGGCATCACCGCGCTGGACCTCGCGGTGGAACATCCCGGCATCTTCCGGGTGGACAAGGAATTGGGCAGCGCCGACGATCCCTGGATCGTCTATGGCCGTGCCCGCGCGTCCGATGGCAGCATTGTGGCATGGCCAGATAGCCCCGCTTCCCGGATGTATCACCAAGGCCTGTCACGTTGATGGTTTCGGCCCACCCTCAATGGCAATTTTAAAGGACGCATGATGGAAGTTTTGGCGGCAATCCTCGGGCCGATTTCCGGCCCGACATTGGCGATGTCGCTAGCTGCAGTGTTCGTTGCTGGTTTCGTGCGTGGTTTCGTCGGCTTCGGTGCGGCGATGATCCTTATCATGGCATTGAGTATCTTTCTCGGCCCTCGCGCGGCTGTCGCCATCGCCAGTATCGCCGGTATTATGACGACGATACAGCTGCTGCCGGATGCAATTCGCTTTTCCGATCGGTCGTTCGCTGTGCCGTTCGGGTTGGCTAGTTTCGTTGCCGCACCGTTCGGGACTTTGATCTTGGTGACCGTCGACGCGGATATCATGAAGATGGCGATCTCTGCCTTCGTATTGATTATGGTCGTGGTGATGTATCGCGGCTGGCAATTCGGCAGTGGCACCCACCCGGCGACGATCATCGGCACGGGGTTCGCGTCGGGATTTGTGCAGGGATCGGCGGGGATCGGCGGGCCTTTAGCGGTCTCGGTAGCTCTGTCGCGGCCCGGCTCGCCTCAATTACAGCGCGCGAATGTGATCGGTGGCGTCACCGCATTGACTTTCTGCGGGATGATTCCCTTGTGGTATCACGGGCTGTTCACCCGTGACGTCATCGTCGTCGGCTGTCTGATCATGCCTCCCTATATGCTCTCGACTTGGCTCGGGCAGCGCTACTTCTCGAAGCAGGGCCAGCATATATTCCGCGCGGCCGCACTCTGGGTGCTCGCCGTCATGGGCGTGGCGACCCTTGGCCTGGCGGTACGGGACTATATGGCGCTCTGACGCCTTACCACGTATCCACCCACGGCCGTTTCTTTTCCGTCCGCACCGGTTTTGGCGGTTGCGCCTTGAGACCGCCTACGATCCAGCGCCGGGTGTCGGCGGGGTCGATGACGTCGTCGAGTTCGAACATCGAGGCCGTATTGGTGGCCTTGCCCTGTTCATACATCTTCGCCACCATTTCCTCGTACTTCTCGCGCCGTTCATCGATATCCTCAATCGCCGCCAGGACATCGCGGTAGCCGAGTTTGACGGCGCCTTCGAGGCCCATGCCGCCGAACTCCCCCGTCGGCCAGGCGATCGTAAAGAACGGTGCGTGGAAGCCGCCGCCGGCCATGGCCTGAGCGCCCAGCCCGTAACCCTTACGCAGTACCACCGTGAAAATTGGGACGGTGACATTTGCGCCGATGACATAGAGACGGCCGCAATGGCGCACCAAAGCTTCTTTCTCGTATTCTGGGCCAACCATATTGCCGGGCGTGTCGCACAGCGAGAGGATGGGCAGGTCGAAGGCGTCGCAAAGCTGCATGAAGCGCGCGGCCTTGTCGGCGGCGTCCGAATCGATGGCACCGCCCAAATGTTTCGGATTGTTAGCGATGATGCCGACCGGGCGGCCTTCGAAACGGGCGAGACAAGTGATGATGCCGATCCCGAAGTCGCACCGAAGCTCCAAAACCGAGTCCGCATCCGCCATCAGATTGATCGCGTTTCTGATCTCGTAGATGCGAAGACGGTTTTCCGGCACGACATGTCGAAGACGTCGCTGATCGGCGCAATCCCAATCTTTGATGGGCCCTTGGAAGTAGGAGATGTATTTCTTCGCGACGGCCACTGCCTCCGCCTCGTCCTCGACGGCGATGTCGACGACGCCGTTTTTCTTCATGACGGACATCGGGCCGACTTCTTCCGGGCGATAGACGCCAAGGCCACCGCCTTAGATCATTGCCGGGCCGCCCATGCCGATTGTCGCATTCGCGGTCGCGATCACCGTGTCGCAGCAGCCGAGGATCACAGCGTTACCGGCGAAACACCGTCCGGACACGATACCGATCATTGGCGCATTGCCGCTCAACTTGCCCCACAGATTGAAGGCGGGCGTATGAAGGTTCGCAGCGAATTCGACATCGGTGTCGCCCGGCCGTCCGCCGCCGCCTTCGGCGAAGAAGACGACGGGCAGGCGGGATTTCTCCGCGATGCGGAACATCCGATCCTTCTTTTGATGATTTTTTTTGCCCTGAGTACCTGCCAGAACAGCGTAGTCGTAGGACATCACCATGCAGCGCGCGTCTTCTTCGGGGAATAGATCACCGTTGATCTCGCCGATGCCGCCGATTAATCCGTCGGCCGGGGTGCGTGTGATTAATTCATCGAGCGGCGTGCGTCGACGACGCGCCGCGATCACCATCGGTCCGTACTCGATGAAGGAGCCCTCATCGACGAGGTCATTCACGTTCTCACGCGCCGTGCGCTGGTTGGTCTTGCGCCGTCGCCCAGTCGCCTCGTCTCGATTCTCGTCATAGCCCTTGGCCCGACGTTCTTCAACCTCGGCTAGGTCCGGGCGGATATAATCGAGATCGATTTCCTCGCCCGCGTCGCCTTCGTCCGCCGCAACGTCCGCTTCCTCGATTAGCAGCAGGGGACTACCGTCAAAGACGGTATCACCCGGGGCGATATCAATACGTCGCACGACGCCCGAGGTCTCCGCCACGACTTCGTGTTCCATTTTCATGGAATCCATAATCAGGAGGATTTTTCCTACCCAAACTTCGTCCCCGCTCTCTACACCCAGGCTGACAATGGCGCCTTGCATGGGGGCCCGCAGGACATGGCCGTCCTCACTAATGTCGGATTGAACGCTGGTTGACGTTTGCTCGGCCTTGCCATGGTCGAGGACCGCCAGCGGATCTACCGCATCGATCTTGGCACCCGCCAATTGCGCACCGCTCGCGGCAGATGGTGTCTCGGGCGCGAAGAAATTTTGCGGCATGTCGCTGGCGGCGTCGACAAGGGCGTGTGCTTCCCGCTCGACGAATTCGACATCGAAAGCGTAGTCCGCCCATTCGGATCGTTTTAACAGGGCTTGCAGGAACGCGATATTCGAGGCCGCCCCTTCAAGGCGGAATTCTGCGAGGGCGCGCGCTGTCGCCACGGCTGCGGTCGGCATCTCTCCCATGGCCGTGTGGACGATGACTTTCGCCAGCATCGAATCGTAACGTGGGCTGGTTTGGTATCCGGCATAGCCGAAATGATCGACGCGGACACCCGGCCCGGCGGGAGGTTCGAACGCCGTGAGAACGCCACCGCCGGGGCGTGACGAGCCGTCCGGCTCCATGGTCTCCAGATTGACCCGCGCTTGAATGGCGGAGCCGCACGCCTTGGGAACGGTGATATCCGCAAGGCTGGCACCGTTCCCGATGTCGAACTGCATACGCACTAGGTCTAGTCCGGTGACTGCTTCCGTAACCGTATGTTCCACCTGTAAGCGGGCGTTAAATTCGATGAAAGCGATCCTGCCGTCAACGCCCAACAAAAACTCAACGGTACCAAGGCCGGTATAGTTGGCAGCCTTCGTCAGTGTTGCCGCGTGCGACCACAGAGTGTCCCGCTGTTCGGTCGAGAGCCCGGGTGCAGGAGCCACTTCGATGATCTTTTGCCGCCGCCGTTGCAAACTACAGTCACGATCGCCAAGGATGAGGACAGTGCCGCCCTGGTCTGCCGCCACCTGAACCTCCACATGGCGCGCCACTTTGATTAGCTGCTCGACATAGACGCCGCCGTCGCCGAATGCGGCCTTCGCTTCCGATTGGCACCGGGTCATGGCCTCTTCAAGGTCGGCCATCTCCGTGACGGGTCGCATGCCGCGACCGCCGCCGCCCGCAATGGCCTTCACCATGACGGCAGCTTCCGAGCCGAGGGATTGGAAGAACGTGGTGGCGCCGGCCACATCCGTCGGACCGTCAGTGCCGCCGACAATAGGCACACCTGATTTTGCCGCCAAGGCGCGGGCTCGGGCTTTGTCGCCGAAGGTCGCCAAGGCGTCCGGTGAGGGGCCAATATAGGTGAGGCCAGCGTCTGCGACTGCTTCGGCAAAAGTGGCGTTCTCGCTCAAGAATCCGTAGCCCGGATGGATCGCGTCCGCGCCGCAATCCTTCGCGGCTGCCACCACATTGGCGATGTCGAGGTACGCTGCAGGTCCAACGCCGGGTAGCTCAATGGTGTTGTCCGCCCTGTGGACATGCAGGGATGCGTTATCGTCTTTCGCATATACAGCGGTCGTCTCAATGCCGGCTTCCGCCGCTGAGCGGGCGATGCGGATGGCGATCTCGCCTCGGTTAGCGATCAATACGTGTTTCAAGGGTGAGGGCTGGGTCATGATATCAATATACGTCTGCTGTGGGCGTCTTCGGATGATTTAGGTTGGCGCGGCGGCGCGGCGATATCGCGCCGTAGTGGCGCTGTCCATCCAGCAGCGCTATAACCCGCCCATGACTGAAAGCGCATCTAAAATTGGTATTGTCAGCCTTGGTTGTCCCAAGGCGTTGGTGGATTCAGAACGTATTCTCTCGAAACTACGGGCCGAGGGCTATGAGCTGTCGGGCGAATACGCTGGGGCAGACCTCGTCATCGTGAACACCTGCGGGTTCCTCGATACGGCGAAGGCAGAATCTCTCAACGCTATCGGTGAGGCTATTCAGGAAAGCGGCCGTGTGATCGTCACGGGTTGCCTTGGCGTGGAAGAGGATCGCATCCGCGAAACGCACCCCGCGGTTTTGGCCGTCACGGGGCCACACCAATATGAGGAGGTCGTGAGCGCGGTGCATGACGCGTTGCCGCAGCCACAGAACCCATTTGAAGACCTATTGCCGCCTGAGGGCATCAAACTCACACCCCGTCATTATGCCTATCTGAAGATATCCGAAGGCTGCAACAACCGCTGCAGCTTCTGCATAATCCCGCAATTGCGCGGCGATTTGCGCAGCCGCGCGGCCAACGATGTGATGTACGAGGCCGAACGTCTGGCGAATGCTGGTGTGAAGGAATTACTGGTGATCTCGCAGGACACCAGCGCCTATGGAGTTGATCTGAAATACGCCGAAAGTAAATGGCGAGACCGCGACGTGAAAGCACGGATGACCGAGCTGGCAGACGCCTTGGGAGAACTCGGCGTTTGGGTGCGCCTCCACTACGTCTATCCTTATCCCAGCGTGGATGAAATCATGCCGCTCATGGCGAGTGGTAAAATACTCCCCTATCTTGATATTCCCTTTCAACATGCGAGCCCACGCGTATTGAAAGCCATGCGCCGCCCGGCCAACCAAGAGAAGGTATTGGAGCGGATCGGACGCTGGCGTGCGGAAGTACCTGACTTGGCGCTGCGTTCCACCTTCATCGTCGGATTTCCGGGCGAGACAGAAGAGGATTTCGAGGATTTGCTCGGCTGGCTTGAGGAGGCCCAATTGGACCGGGTTGGATGCTTTAAGTATGAGCCGGTCGAAGGTGCTCCCGCGAATGAGATCGCGGAAGTGGTTCCCGATGAGGTCAAGGACGAGCGCTGGCACCGCTTCATGGAATGGCAGCGTGGCATCAGCGAGCAGCGCATGGCCGCCAAGGTTGGGCGCACCATCGAAGTCATAATCGACGAGGTGGACGAGGAGGGTGCGATCGGCCGCTCTCATTGGGATGCGCCGGAGATCGACGGTAGCGTGTTCCTAAACGGTGATACCAAACTTGCCCCCGGCGATATCGTCTCCGCCAAAGTCGATCACGCGGACGATTACGATCTCTGGGCCGACCGGGTGTCGGAAAGTTGACCAGATGGCGGATTTCCTAACCACCAAAGAAGTCGCCGAATTGCTCCGCATTAAGGAGCGCACGGTTTACGATTTGGTAAAGGAAGGCTCGATCCCGGTCAGCCGGGTCACAGGAAAACTTTTATTCCCCCGCGAATTGGTCGAGGCCTGGGTTCGTCGAAGCGCGCAGACGAAATCCGGGATCGATAGCGTCCTGCAACCACCCTTGGTTTTGGCGGGAAGTCACGACCCCCTCCTCGATTGGGCCTTACGGGAGTCCGGTAGCGGAATTGCGACGTTTTTTGATGGCAGTTTGGACGGATTGACGCGTCTCGGCGAAGGCAAGGCCGTCGCCTGCGGCATGCATGTTTTTGAGCCTGAGCGCGACGATTGGAATGTCGGGCATGTGGCGCAAGTGCTCCACGGTATGCCGGTCGTGCTAATCGAATGGGCGACTCGTAAACAGGGATTGATGGTGGCGCCCGGAAATCCTAAGAACATCAAGGGAATTGCCGATCTAGGGCGGGTAAAATTTATCCTAAGACAGAAACAAGCGGGATCTTATATTCTACTTAGTCATCTCATGGCGCGAGAGGAGTTGGACCCTGCGACACTCGATATGCTGGAGACGCCAGCCCGAAGCGAACTCGACGTCGCCATAACGGTGGCCGAAGGCAAGGCCGATGCGGGGCTCGGAATTGAAGCGGTCGCCCAACAACAGCGTCTTGATTTTCAGCCGCTGTTTCAAGAGCGGTATGATTTAGCGATCTGGCGTCGCGACTATTTCGAAGAGCCTGTCCAGGCGCTGCTGTCCTTCGCCGCAACGGATGCTTTCCGCACCCGTGCTGTGGAAATGGGCGGCTATGACATCGGTTCGCTCGGTAGAGTGAGAATGAACGGCACGTAACGGCATTTCAGTGCCTCCCGTGCCATTATCCTTGGTTCGATTCGTAGACCGCGGCTCAGTTTAATTCCCCAGCGGTTTCATCTTAAATCTGAACAGCTGCGAAGCTGGGTCAAAGCCGTGATCTCCGCGCCGCCCGTTACCCGAGCATCGTCTTCAATTTCATCACCGACGTATCCGGCGTGGTCAGCACGGGCTTGCCCGTCTTCTTTGCGACCAGTGACGCTGCCGGCGATAGACTGAATTGCGCCAGCGCGATCACATCGCAGTCGCCTAGCTCCGCGACCGCCACCTCCGCCGCCGACTGGTCATGGCCTTCCCGGTCTCCCGCGAACAACGCGTCAAGCGCCGCGGTCGCCAGTGCGGTTTGCAGCTGAAACCCAGGTTGAGCGGAAACGAACTCTGGCGGCATGGTGTCCAGAGTTTGTTTGAACGTGGCCAGCAAACCCACATGTGCGGACGCACCGCTAATCGCCGCACATTCCTCGATCAAGGCTTCATTCGGCTTCAAGACGGGAAGGGGTTCCAAGTCCTCCGCGCAGGCCTCGATACAAGGCCCGAAAGCGGAACAGGTGAACAAGATCGCATCGGCACCGGAATTGGCGCTATAGCGTGCGAGGGCCAGAAACCGGTCCGTCATCTCCGGCGGCAACGTGCCTGCTGCCGCCAAGTCACCCGCCAGGGAATCGTCGGTCAGATTCACCGTGTTTGCCTCCGGCCATAACCGCTTGAATGCTTCCTCTATCGGCGCGACGGAGACGGGCAGAGCATGGATCAATGCGATGCGCATATTGAACCGACATTTCCCAAGTAATCTTCAAACTCAGCACGAATATACAAAATCACACCATTGCTTAAAGGTTTATCTTCTCCAACCACACTACACCTCCAGCTTTGGCAATTTAACGTTGTTCTGAATGCCATTTTCGATGATTCCCGACATCCAGACGCACCTCTCCCAACAATGTCACATTACCGTTAATTTCCCCCGGCCTACACCGGGATGGGTCTTGGCCATAGATCATCAACCAAGGCCAAGATTTTCTGGAACACGATTTTCGACACGGCGACCTTGGCTAATTAGAACGTGACGTATCGGCCATGTTTGACGACCTTGGCTCCAATCTTAACCAGCTTCTCGCGCCATGTGGGCATGAGTGTTCACCTTTTCCTTGAAGAGTTCGCCCGGAGCCTTAACGTGCGTATTCGAAATTTGAATGATCAACATGAAGTTGCGCCCGTGGTAGAGTTCAGTATCTACGAATGAAGCTAAGGGCAGAATAGACGTCAAGTAGGCAAACAAGGTATGACGGTTCCAAGATATTGGCGACATTTAAAATCAGCGGATTTCGCTGAAATTGATCGCGAGGATACGGTGGTGATCCTGCCGCTAGCGGCGATTGAACAACACGGCCCTCATCTTACACTTGACGTGGACCTGCGGATTAATGAGGGCATCTTAAGTGCGGTTGTTGAACGCGCGCCGGACAATTTGCCATTTGTGATTTTGCCGTCGCAATCCATCGGCTACAGCGCCGAACATGAAGCGTTCCCTGGGACTTTGTCGTATCCGCCGTCCACATTGATTGATCACTGGACGACCACGGTCGCGCAAGCGGCGGCACTCGGATTTCGGCGAGTCATTTTATTCAATTCCCACGGCGGGAATTCCGATCTGATGCGCATCGCCGTGCGGGAGCTGCGCGTGAATTACGATGTCTTGGCCGTCGCCGCGAGTTGGTATCGCATGGTCGCGCTTGAAGCTTTTGCGGATGCGGAGGAGTTGGAGCACGGCATTCACGGTGGTCTGATTGAGACTTCGGTGATGCTGCACCTCGATCCGGAGCACGTCGATATGAGCCAGGCGGAAGCTTTCCCGTCCTTTGCAGCTGAGCTTGTCGAAAAGTGTCGGTATCTCAGCGCGACGGGAAATATACAGTTCGGCTGGATGGCCCAAGACCTGAACTCTTCTGGCGCTGTCGGTGACCCTTCGCGGGCGACCGCGGAGGCCGGAAAAGAGATTGTACAGGCGGCATCGGCCAATTTGATAGAGTTGATCGGAGAGACCGCATCTTTCGATTTGTCCGCTCTGTCGGACGAAGGCGGCTGACAAAACCATCGTGAACCGGTGCCGGGGCTGGCGCTAGACTGTGAGAGCGCCAACTTTATTGTAACGTTATAAAATTCGAATACGAGGCGGCGACCATGCTCTATGAAATGCGTACCTATTCCTTTTTGCCAAACGAATTGCCGAAATACCTTAAGCACGCAGAAGAAGTGGGGCGTCCGGTTCGCGGAAATGACTACGGCGTGAATTGCGGTTATTGGACCAGCGATGTCGGGCAACTGAACCAAGTTTGGCATCTGTGGCGCTACGAAAGTTATGCCCATCGCGAAGACCTGCGGGCAAAGCTGTCGCAGAACAAAGATTGGACTGAAAAATATGTTGGAGTCATTAAGGAATGGGTAAAACGCCAGGACATTCGCCTGTTAAATCCGCAGACTGATTTCACGCCGCCGGAAGGTGACGGCAATGTCTACGAATACCGCTATTATAGGACCTCCGTCGGTGGGGCGGGGCCTTGGATCAACCATTTCAAGGAGGCACTCCCGCATCGCGAGAAGTATTCGAAGCTTGTCGGTCTTTGGCATACAGAGGCGGGACAACCGAACGAAGTCTCTCATCTATGGTCATATCCGGACTTGA
>CAJWTF010000024.1 GCA_913046825.1 uncultured Rickettsiales bacterium
ACTCTACCCGTCGATGTACCAAGCCATTCACGGGTTGCCGCCAACATCCGGCGGCGTATACATTGCCGAAGGTATCGCGGTCAAAGCACCTGGTTTGATCACCAAGGAAATCATTTCCCGTTACGTCGACGACATCATCTTGGTGGATGAACATAGCCTCAAATCAGCAGTCCAGACCATGGTCGAGACCGGAAAGTTAAGTCGTGGAGGGTGCAGGCGCGGCACCTCTTGCGGCAATTCGCCAGCAACAGAACCGTTTTGAAGGGCGGCGAATCGGCCTTATCGCTTGCGGTGCTAATATCGAACCGCGTCTGCTTTCATCAATTTTGTTACGCGGGATAATCCGACTAGGCAGGATGGCGCGACTCAGAGTCGAAATTTCGAATCAACCAGGTGTCCTGTCCCGGGTCACAGAGAAAATTGGTGACGTCGGCAGCAACATCGTCGAGATTTACCATCAGCGTATGTTCTATGACGTCCCTGTCAAACGTGCAGAGGCCGATATCGTCGCGGAAACCAGGGACCCCGCGCATATTGAGGAAATCATCAACCGGCTGACGGCGGCAGGATTCCGAACCCGCCGCCTCGATGACACCGCGAGCGAAATGTATTAAAAATATTCTTTTTTTGATTAACTTTTGGTCAGTATTTGATGCTATACGATAATTTCCAAGGCCAGAATATCGTTAACATTTTGTTGGGGCCCCTTGGACATTGGCCGGAATAATGCTTAACCTTCAGCATGCTAACCTTGGGGCCGCGTAATGTTTGTAATAATTGGAACCTTGTTTGTAATCGTCTGCATCCTCGGAGGATATCTGATGCTCGGCGGCCACTTAGCCGTGCTTTTTCAGCCCGCTGAACTCGTCATTATCGGTGGCTCTGGAATTGGCGCGTTCATTGCCGCAAACAATAAGGAAACGGTCTTGGGATCGATTTCCGGGCTCATTGGCCTGATAAAAGGTCCGAAATATAAAGCCGATCAATATCTCGAATTGTTGACGCTGCAGTATCAAGTTTACCGAATGGCTAAAACCAAAGGAATGCTCTCCCTGGAAACCCATATTGACAATCCGGAAGAGAGTGAACTTTTTGAGAAATTCCCGGGTTTTGCGGCGGATCACCATGCTGTCGAATTCTTCTGCGACTATTTACGTTTGATGACAATGGGTACCGACAACCCGCTTGAAGTTGAAGCGATCATAGATGCAGAGCTAGATGTCCTTCACGAGCACAATCATCATATCGCCCACGCCGTAAATACGATGGCAGAGGCTTTCCCGGGCCTAGGTATTGTTGCCGCTGTCTTGGGTGTTATTCACACGATGGGCTCCATTACGGAGCCGCCTGAGGTTTTGGGACACTTAATCGGCGCGGCGCTTGTTGGAACCTTCCTCGGCATTTTACTTTGTTATGGTTTTGTGGGCCCGTTGGCAACTGCAATGAAGGGTGTTTATGATGCCGATCATAATTATTTCATCTGCCTTAAAATCGGTATCATCGCGCATTTACAAGGGCACTCCCCCGCTGTTTCAGTCGAATTTGCGCGCAAGACGTTAGGCCACAGCGTGCGGCCCAGTTTCACGGAATTAGAAGATGCGACCGCTGCTTTGAGTCCTGTTTAAACTGAACGAAATCGGCAAATTCGATGTCTCGCGCTTCGAAGGCTCTAAAACCGATCGTCATAAAGCGGAAGATAAAAGCTAATCATCCGGCACACGGTGGTGCATGGAAGGTCGCCTATGCGGATTTCGTGACCGCGATGATGGCATTCTTTCTGCTGCTTTGGTTGTTGAACGTCACCACGGAAACGAACAAGCAGGGTATTTCAAATTATTTCGAGCCGGACACTTCGGAAGAGGAAAACTCTTCTGGTTCGGGGCAGGCGCTTTCGGGTCTCGCGCAGTCCGCGGAAGGGGCGCTAAAATCTGCTGGCTCTCACCCTAGCGTGACCGTGGCGCTCGCGACCGCAGGCAGTAAGACCGGGGGTGACCAAGGTAAGCAGGACAATAAAGATGCAGAGGCATTGGCGGAAGCCGAGGAGAAACGGCTGCAAACCGAACTAGAGAGTTTCGCCAAGGTCGAAGCGGAAATTAGACAAGCACTGCAGGAAACCCCCGAACTGAACGACATGCAAGACAGCTTAATGATCGATTACACCCACGAAGGTCTGCGCATTCAATTTCTCGATCAAAAAGACATCCCGATGTTCGTCGCCGGCCGCGCGGTGCTCAACGATCATGGTAGCAAAATGTTGGCCATCGTGACCAATGTCATCACAAAGCTGCCGAATGCCGTCGTGCTAACTGGTCATACTGACACCTCTAAACCCACTAAGCGAAATTACGGTAATTGGGAACTCTCCGGCGACCGAGCCAATATGGCGCGACGCACCATGGTCGAATTCGGGCTCGGTGGGGAACGCGTCGTCAAGGTCGCGGGTAAGGCCGATACGGAACATTTGTTTCCGGACAAACCTTCTTCACCTTTGAACCGGCGCATTAGCATCATCCTGCAAAAGCAGAAACCGTTGACCAAGTTGCCACAACAAGCCTCCGATGGCGACACGGGATTAAAAGGTTAGTTCATGTCACTCACGGACGAAGAAGAGCGACCAATATATATAAAGAAGGTTCCACCGCCCCCCCCACCGGCGCATGGCGGTGCGTGGAAGGTCGCTTACGCGGATTTTGTCACCGCCATGATGGCGTTCTTCTTGTTGTTATGGTTGCTCAATGCCACGACCATGGAACAAAAATTGGGGGTTTCGAACTATTTCGAGCCGACCGGCGCCATTACGGGGTCGAGTGGCAGTGGCGGCGTGTTCGGCGGTGTCTCTATGACGGAGGACGGCGTCGAGAAAATCCCGGGAGAAACGCAGGAAATGACTGTTGGGTCTGATTCTCAAATCGAAAACGAGCTTGAGAAACAAACGCGGCAGATAGAAGCCCATGACCGTGCAAAGAGCGCCACTCCCGCCGAGGTAAAGCGCGAGGAAAAGGAATTCGAACGGGTCGAGCGCGCCATCAAACAGGCATTGTTTGATTTACCTCAACTCTCCGCGCTGAAAGATTCAGTTCAAGTCGAACTTACCGATAAAGGTTTGCAAATCCAGCTGCTGGACCAATCCGGAACATCGCTATTCCCCCCCGGCAGCACGCGCCTCACCCGTCACGCGGAATTGCTTTTGCTTCTGGTCGCGAAGATGATCAGACGGATGCCCAACGAAATTACGATTTCGGGCCATACGGATGCCACTTCTTTCAGCGATAGTCAGGGTCGGACAAATTGGGAGTTATCACTTGAACGCGCCAATGCGGCACGCCGGGAATTGCTCAAACACGAGGTCACGAGAAAGCGGATCGACTCAGTTGTCGGTTTCGCCGATAAGATGCCGCTGCTCGTCGATAACCCAACATCACCGCAAAACCGCCGCATTTCTATCGTATTACTGCGCGATAAAATCGAAATTAAAAAGAAAACGCCGCCGAAACCACCGCGCGTCCTCTGACAATGCGCGGTCTAACGGTTACTATTGTAACTGTGAGCTCGACGTCCAATTCAAACTCGTTTCAACGTAGGCAACTCCGCAGGGATCGAATATGAAGGAATGCCTCCCAAAACGGTCAAGTCCCCGCTTCAGTTGGGGCCGAAGCGGCGCAAATTTTGCCCCGTCGGAAGCCAGTTTTGACGGCATAACTTGGCGGCGCACGGTTGCCTTTTTCTTCGATATGTTTGTTCTTTTAGTGATTTTTATATCATTGCAAATTCTCAATCTACTGACGTTTTTAATGCTCTCCGCCTTATTTTCGTTCTTGTGGCCCGCACTCCTGTTCGTTCTCTATGATACCGTCCTGATCGGCGGCCGTAGCTCGGCGACACTTGGCATGCGGCTGATGGGATTGAAATCCGTCAATCATCAGGGCAACGAGCCTAGCTATTTGCAGGCATTCGTGCTTTCAGTCCTGTTTTATCTTTCTGTCTGCTGTACTTTTGGTTGCGTCCTATTGGTCGCGCTTTTCAACAATAAAGGTCGGTGCCTGCACGATATCATGACCGGTATCTTTATCGTCAACGCCAAACCCTCAACCGCGAAACCCTGATGACGTCTCGATAAACCCGCGATAGACCCACGACACCATGACAACGCAACGCCTGCCTCATCAAATCATGACGTTCTTCCGCTCTGGACCGATGCCATGCCCCTATCTGTCGGGTCGGGTGGAACAGCAATTGTTCGCGGAGCTATCCGGGGCCAAGGCACTCGACGCGTTCGACGTGCTCAGCCAGGGTGGTTTTCGGCGCAGTCATCACATCATCTACAAACCAGCTTGCGCCGGCTGCAACGCATGCGTGCCGGTCCGGATACCCGTGGCGCGCTTCAAGGCAAGCAAGGCGTGGCGCAAGGTGCTCAACCGAAACAGTGAGCTGATTATTACTGAGGTCGGCACCAAGGTCACCGAAGAGCAATTCGATCTGTTCAAGATCTATACCAACCGCCGGCATGGCGACGGCGAAATGGCCAAGATGAGCCGCCGCGACTATGCCGCGATGATATTAAGCAGCCCGGTCGACACGATAATGGTAGAATTCCGTGAGCCAAACGGCCGCCTCATCGCCGGATGCCTGATGGACCGTCTCGTGGGCGGGCTCTCAGCAGTCTATAGCTTCTTCGACCCGCAGGAAGAACGCCGCAGTCTAGGCAGTTACGTCATTCTATGGATGATTGAAGAAGCACTGCGTCTCGACCTGGATCACGTCTATTTGGGGTATTGGGTCGCAGGCAGTCCAAAGATGGATTACAAATCCCGCTTTCGTCCCCTAGAAGCGTTTGGCCCAAATGGCTGGACCGAAATCAAGGACCCGTCTTCTCTCATTACCTCACGCGAACGCCTCTTCCCGCCACTGCGCTAATAAGGCATTATTTATCGGGCCCGCCGACATTCCGGCCGTATTGCCTTTGAAAATGCGGTACCTTTCGCCGTCACTCCTATCGTTTACCCTACTGGTTAGATATGAAAACGATGGAACCGACGACACCATGTGGAGCAAAGAAATGACCCTGTCGCTGAATGAGCAGTAAATTTCCGAAATCCTGAAGATGGACAAACTGATCGAGGTGATGAAGAAAGCGATGAACGCTTTCTCAGCGGGCGAGGTCACGTAACCACCGCGCAAACTGATACCGGTGGAACCACATGGGGATTATTTCGGCCCCATGCCGGCGACCTCCAAGGACGCGACGAGAATAAAGCTGGTGAACTTCTACCCAAGCAATGCGGCGCTCGGCATCCACACCCATCATGCTGTTCAAGCCCGAAACGGGCGAGACCTTGGCAATCATGGAAGGTGGCTTGATCACATAGATGTGCAACGCCGGCGCCACCCGTCCGTTCGCCGCACCGGGTGCAAAAACACCGGGCGCAGGCGTGCAGGCCAAAAGTCATGTGGAAGCCATGCGATGCGTGCACGATTTCGACGAAGTCCGCGTTTGGGCCCGCGATCCGGAGAAAGAGAAAGGCTTCGCCAACGAACATGGCGCCGTCGCCATGGATGCGGAAGACGCGGTGCACGGTGCGAACGTGGTGGTAACGGCGACCAGATCACACGTCCCAGTGCTCCAGGGCGAATGGCTGAAAGAAGGTGCTCACATCAACGCCTTTGGCGCGCCGATCGCCAGCTGGCCCGAACTCGATGACGAAGTCATGTCGCAATGCACGGTCATCGCCTATTCCCGAAACGCCTGCATGAAGGAGTCCGGTGATTTAATTCTATCGGCCGCTGAAATTTACGCTGAAATCCTCGAAGTGCTGGCGGATAAGGTGAGTGTCGACGCGGAAGAGACGACCTGTTCAAAAGCGTCAGCCTCGCCGTGCAGGCATCTTCGCCGCGCAGATATTGTAAGAAAAGGTGGATGCCTGATCCAGGCTCGCGCCCAAGCGAAACCTATCCCCCGAACTTGTTGTCTCTCGGGAAGCCCCTTGGGGCCATCAGACCCGCTCCCGAGCGTTTGCCGATGTAGCGCTGGATGTCCGTCGCGGTCCGGATGCGGTCGCCGAGCTTCCAAGTCAAGCCATCTTCCAGCTTGAAGGTCTTGGCGTCGTCGAGGCCGCCATCCTTGTAGCGCTGCAGGATATTACCGCGCCCGCGGGACATTTCCGGCAGGTTGGCCAGGGGGAATATCAATAATTTCCGGTTCTCGCCGACGACGGCGACGTGATCGTGGCCCTCCTGTATTGGGAAACTGGTTTGAGCTTCCGTTCCGCCAGAGATATTCAGCACTTGCCTGCCGCTCTTTGTCTGGGCGATCAAGTCATCCTCATTGACGACGAAACCGCGACCATCAGAGGCGGCGACCAATATCTTCTGCTTCGGGCGATAAATCGAGAGACCGGCGATATCGTGTTCCTGCGGTAGGTCGAGCATCAGGCGTAATGGTTCGCCATGGCCGCGCCCGCCCGGGAGTTTATCGATACCAAGCGTGTAAAACCGCCCGTTCGTCGCAAACACCAGCAGCTTATCGGTGGTCTGCGCGTGGAGCGCGAAGCGGTGACGGTCACCTTCTTTGAATTTCAACTCGTCCTCGTTCTCAATATGCCCTCTAATCGCCCGCACCCAGCCTTTCATGGAGCAGACGACGGTGACCGGCTCGCGCTCGACCATCGCTTCCAGCGGGATGACCACGGCAGAGGGCGGACCGGCAATCTCTGTCCGGCGACGGCCCAATTCGGTATCCGGGCCGAACGTCTCGCGCAGGTCCTTGAGCTCTCCGGTGATGACCTCCCAGCGCGCCTTCTCGTTCTTCAATAGCGCGATGATATCCGTGCGCTCTTGTGTCAAAGTGTCGTGCTCGGTGCGGATTTCCATCTCCTCGAGCTTACGCAAATGACGCAGGCGCATATTGAGAACGGCGTCGGCTTGTAAATCGCTCAGCTTGAAGGCCCGGATCAACTCGCCCTTAGCGTCGTCTTCTTCGCGGATGATGCGGATCACCTCGTCGAGATTCAGATAGGCGATCAGATAGCCCCCAAGGATTTCCAAACGGTGCTCGATCTTGCCGAGGCGGAAATTCTTGCACCGTACCAACACCTCATGGCGATGGTCGAGGTAAGCTTGCAGAACCTCGCGCAGGTTCATCACCCGCGGCACCCGACCGTGATCCAATACGTTCATGTTAAAGGGGAAGCGCGTCTCGAGATCGGTCTGCCGGAACAGTGATTCCATCAGAACCGCCGGATCTACATTGCGCGTCTTCGGCTCAAGCACGAGACGAACTTCCTCGGTCGATTCGTCGCGAATATCGTCGAGCATTGTGAGTTTGCGGTTGTACATCAGCTCGGCAATTTTCTCGACCAGCTTCGCCTTCTGAACCTGATAAGGCATTTCCGTGATGACGATGCGAAAGGCCCCGCCCTTCAGATGTTCAGTCTCCCACCTCGCGCGGAGGCGAAAACCGCCACGCCCGGTCTTATACGCCGCGACAACATCTGCACGGCTCTCGCACATGATGCCACCGGTCGGAAAGTCGGGCCCCTGTAACATTTCAACCAATTTATCGATGGTCGCGTTCTTAAATTTGATTAGATGCAGCAGAGCATTGCACAACTCCGCCACATTGTGCGGCGGTATGCTGGTCGCCATACCGACCGCAATTCCAGCGGCGCCATTTGCCAGCAAATTCGGGAAATTGGCAGGCAGGACGATCGGTTCGGCACCTTCGCCATCATATGTGTCACGGAAATCGACCGAATCCTCGTCGATGCCTTCCAGCAGTCGGCGCGCAACCTCGGTCATGCGGGCCTCGGTATACCGCATGGCAGCGGCGTTATCGCCGTCGATATTGCCGAAATTTCCCTGACCGTCGACCAATGGGTAACGGACTGCGAAATCCTGCGCCAAACGCACCATCGCGTCGTAAATCGCTGAGTCGCCATGCGGGTGATACTTACCCATCACGTCGCCTACAATGCGGGCACATTTCTTGAAGCCGCTGTCCGGGTTGAGCCGCAGCTCTCGCATCGCATGCAACAAGCGGCGATGGACCGGTTTCAGCCCGTCGCGCACATCCGGCAGTGAACGCGCCGTGATGGTCGACATGGCGTAAGACATGTAGCGCTCCGACAGCGCCTCGGCGAGCGGAACAGGGCGGATTTCTCCGCCAGGCTGTGGATCTGACATGGCAATTCTCCTGCGAGATATAGTACGCAGGCGGCCTTCACACGCAATACCTAGATGTTATTAGGGCGTCATTCCCTAGGGCTCGGAGCCCGATTTTCGCCATCTCGGCGACGCAAAAGCCCGCGCGAGGAGAAGCAGACCAAACACGACGATCAAGCTAGCCAGCAGCGGCTCTAAATCGAATAAAAAGCGGAACGCGACGCCAAGAAGTGCCGCATGTGCTATGGCAGCTCCGAAATACGACATCCGTTGCCAGACAACTAAACAACCAAGGGGCCCCGCCACAATGGCGACGCCAATACCGCCAAACAAACCGCGTAGAGGAAAATCGTCAAACATCAATTGTGATTGTGCTGCACCACTTCGCCCGAGAGATCGTGGTGATGATCGTGCACATGGGCAGCGAGGCTCGCCGCCGCGCGGCTTCCAAATAGGGCGAGATATTCCGGATCGCGCTTAACCGCTTCCCGATGACCGGCGCAGCACATGTGGTGGTTGAGACAGACCACTTGATCCGTCCATGCCATCACTAAATGCAAATCGTGCGAGACAAGCAAGATGCCGCAAACCCGGCGCTCTCGAATGCGCGCGTTCAACTCATATAGATCGAGTTCACCCGAGAAATCGACACCCTGGACCGACTCGTCCAGAACCAGAAAATCGGGATTGCGCAGCATGGCTCGCGCCAGCATGACACGCTGCAATTCGCCGCCGGAGAGGCCATGGCATCAGCCAGATGCACGGCACCTACTACTTGCAACTCGGCTCTCCCAGCCTCCCGGTCCACGCTATTGGTCAAACCAAGCATGCGTTCGACAGTTAGACGCATTGTCGGATCGACGGAGATACGTTACGAAAAAAAATTCGGTCGTGTGACCGTCCACCCGGCGAATGTTACCCCGATCCGGTTGCTGGAGCCCCAACAGCATACCTAAAAACATGGATTTACCGGCGCCGTTGGAACCGGTCAGCGTGACGATCTCGCGCCGTCCCACACCTATATCTAGCCGATCCAGATTTGATAGCCACCAAGGGAGAGGCTAACACCAGTCCCTCCAATCAAGTAGTCACTCGGCTCTTCATTCGAATGATGCGATGCATCGGACGCTTCTTCAGTCATGCAAGTTTTTCGCGGCAATTTAGACAGCGGCCCTCGATTTCGATCGTCGGGCTAACCGCATCGAAACCAGCATTTTTCGCGCCGTCTCGCAGCGCATTGCTGATGACATCCTCTTCAATCTCCGCCACGCGACCACATTCGCGACAAATCAAAAACTGGCCCGAATGATGGGAATCAGGATGACTGCACCCAACATATGCGTTGCGGCTTGCAATACGATGTACCAATCCATTCGCCATCAAAAAGTCTATCGCACGGTATACCGTCATCGGAGCTAGACGGGTCGATTTCTCGGCATTCATCATATCCAAAACATCATACGCGCCGACCGGCTCATGGCTGGTCCAAATGAATTCCAAAACTTGGCGCCGTAGTTCTGTAAACCGAGAGCCTCGCTCGTGACAGATTCTGACTGCAACGGCAACGGCTTCTTCCACGCATTGATCATGGTCGTGATTGGGCTCTGGAAATGCGGATTCGATCAATAGTCAAGTTGCTCCCTTGGAAACGTAATCCTGCGGAAAAAGTTTTATCATACCGCCTGCTTCTTGACTAAGCTATGATACAATTTGTGTTAAGTGATATCATAGCATTTTAGTTCTATCGAGATTATGCGCCTTATATCACCAATATTGGTTGTATTCCTCCTGTTCGGCTGGACTGCGGTATGAGTTTGCCTCAGGAAAAGGCGATGGCGTAACATTGCGTGATGCGGATAATGACCGATCCAACAGACACCGGTTTTCACCAATGCTGCGCTGGACCTTCACGCCACTCGGCGACCTACGCCTACAATATAATTACGACAATATGGAATCGCTTAGTTCAGACACCAACGAAGCCGGTGCACACTCTGTCTGGCTCGGCCTTAGGTTCGGCTTCGGTGCAGGGGGCGCATTCTGGTCTGATGGGGAAAAACACGCACATTAAATCTGGACAGCTAACGCTTACAGGTTATGCGACGACCCTGGCGAAATTCGACCGCGTGCGTCCGGAAGTAGCTTACCGTGGGGAGAGAGAACATACCGCTCCAGGAAATAGCCCGTCAGCCTTAAACCCTCGCTTAGAGATTTGCTATTAAACGCGGTATTCTCCAGCAAAAAAGCGGGCAACGGGAGAAGTCTCTTGCGATAAACTTCTCCCGCTTTGGCGGAAACCGCACGGCCGCTTTTGGGTGACACGTAAATCAAATCCTCCGTCGCACCCGTCGCCGCGCAAGCACTGAGATCAAGGCCAAAGCCGAGTTCCGCCAGCAGCGACAATTCCCATGCCACGTAAGCGCCTTCCCAGCCCTCATCCGGCAGAACCAACAGCAATGCCTTGAGCGAAGCGAACAAGTTCAGATGCGGTTCACGCTCCGGCAAACATATGTCAACCAAGGCACAGGCGGAGGACATCGCTGCCAATCTGTTGGGAGCGCTTAGAACACGACCTGTATGACCATCAAGCAATTCAATCGAATATCCGCCTAGATGCTCCTCAAGGCGAGCGCGCCAATTGGCGTGAACTTCATTGCCCGGCTGCAGGACACCGCGTTGCTTCTTCGAATTACCGCCACGAACCAGTCCCGAATGACGTCCATGTTCGCGCGTCAGAAGATGGACAACGACCGAGGATTCGCCATATTTACGAAGGCTCAGAACGATGCCGTCATCCCGCCAATCCATCGCTAGAGCGTCTGACCCGCGCTAGGCATTGAAATCTAGCCCCCAGGTATTGTAGCGCGCCCGGTCATCCATCCACTTATCGCGAACCTTCAAATGGATGAAAAGATGGACTTTGCGTCCAAATATTTCGCTCAACTCTGCCCGGGCGGACGCCCCGATTTCCTTGATCCGCGTGCCCTTCTTGCCGAGTACGATGGCCTTCTGCGAATCCCTTTGTACGTAGATTGTTTGATCGATCTTAACGCTGCCATCCTGAAACTCTTCCCAGGTTTCAGTCTCGACCGCCGCCGCGTAGGGAACTTCCTGATGAACTTGCAGTAAAAGAAACTCACGCGTCACTTCCGCCGCCATCAAACGCTGCGGCAGATCCGACAATTGATCTTCCGGAAACATCCAAGGACCAAGCGGCAATGTTTTGGTGAGGCGATCCATCACGTCTTCGCAGCCATCCCCTTTCAGGGCGGAAATCATGAAGATTTCCTCGAACACGCCTTTATCGCTGAGTTGAGAGGCCAGCGCCAACAACTGGTCGCGCGGAAGAAGATCGATCTTGTTGAGGGCCAATAGCGCCGTCCGTTTCGTGCGCTGCAAGCCGTCGACAATACGCTGCGTATCGTCGTCGACACCGCGTTTCGCATCGACCACTAACATGACCTTGTCCGAATCCGCCGCACCGCGCCAAGCCGCGTCGACCATCGCCCGGTCTAGGCGTCGACGGGGTTCAAAGATGCCCGGCGTATCAATGAAGATCAACTGACACTCGTCCCGCGTCGTTATCCCCATTATGCGAGTACGGGTGGTCTGCACTTTATGGGTTACAATGGATACCTTTGCGCCGACGAGACGATTCATCAATGTCGACTTACCCGCATTGGGCGCGCCAATAACCGCAACAAAACCGCATTTAGTTACCGGAACTTCAGACATTCACCCCTACCCTCGATAATAATGCTTCCGCGGCCGCCCGCTCAGCAGCCCGCTTGGATGTCCCGCTGCCCTCGGCGACTTCCCAGCCCTCGACACACACCGTCACGGTAAAGACCGGCGCGTGATCCGGTCCCTCACGCCCCACAATTCGATAACCCGGCAATGGCAGCCCCTTTCCCTGAGCCAGTTCCTGCAAGATGGTTTTCGCGTCTTCAGGTGGTCGTGGTGGTGCGTTTAGTCTGTCGGTCCAGTACCGTGCAATAAATTGCAGCGCCACTTCAATACCACCATCGCGATACATTGCGGCAATCAGCGCTTCGCAGACATCCGACAATATCGCATCGTTTTCTCGACCGCCTGAAACAATTTCACTGCGGCTCATAAGGATATGGCGTCCTATATCCGCCTCACGCGCGACATCTGCCAAAGTTTCACGGCGCACAAGATCGGCGTGACGCTTTGCCAACGGCCCTTCGGCTTCATTAGGATACGCGTCCAGCAGCAAATCAGCGACTGTGAACCCAAGAACTCTGTCGCCTAAGAATTCCAATCGTTCGTAGCTAGCGCGACCGTTCAGAGCGATGCTACGATGGGTCAACGCCTGTTCAAGCAGCGCCGCAGAGGCAAACTCGTGCCCCAAGGCTTGTTTCAAATCATCATCCATATCTTGCTTTATACACGACCGCATCGAGTTCGGCGAACCCACGCGATAGCGAGGCGCCTAATCTATACCGTCGAAGAAACGTCCGAACCGCCACCCCCAAAGCTCGAAGAACCAGGTCTCCTTCGGTTTGGAGAAAAACAGAAATTCGGCCCGTCCGACCAAATTTTCATACGGTACCGTCCAACCAAAACGGCTATCGAGAGAGTTGTCGCGGTTGTCGCCCATCGCGAAGAAATGACCCTGGGGAACCGAAAGTTCAGGCGTATTGTCCATCCGGCCGAAATCGCCTTCGGCCTCGATCAACTCATGCCGACGGCCATTCGGCAAAGTCTCAAGATATTTCGCGACCTTGAGCGCTCCATACCGCTTTTTGCCGAAGGTGTGCTCACCTATCTTCAAGCGGCGAACAGGCTCACCATTAATGTGCAAAATACCGGAGACGACCTGGATCCGGTCGCCAGGTAAGCCTACGATTCGTTTGATGTAGTCTTTTTCAAAATTGCTGTCGCGGACAGGATACTTAAATACTGCGACATCGCCACGTTCCGGAAAACTCCCAAGCACTCTGCCTTCGAACAGCGGCAGGCTAAAGGGCAGCGAATGCCGACTGTAACCATATGAAAATTTGGAAACGAATAGATAGTCGCCGATCAAGAGAGTGGGTATCATCGAGCCGGATGGAATACTAAATGGCTCGTAGGCAAAAGTTCTAATTCCGACAGCAATTACTACCGCGTATACGACAGTTCGGGCCAACTCTATGAAATCCGCCGCCTTGTCGCGAAACCCCTTCGGTTCCGCGCCGTTAGGCGTCTCTTTATTGTCGGATTCCATACGCGCACTCGATAGCCGTTTACCGGCCGTAAGGCCGTCATGAGATTTTGTCAATGTGGTCGGCAAGTCCGCGATAGTCAAGCGCAGCCAATTAGCATGCCACTTTCTGTCTCGATGGCTCAGGCAATGACAACGCGATCCGGGTACCCTCTCCGATCGCAACGGTTTCTCGATGCAATCTCCACTGACCGGCTGTGATCGCTGATACACCCAGCATATCGTTAACCAGAGCCAACGGATGCTCAGCGCTGGTATGAAAGTATTCCGAATATTTACCACCGCCCAACGGCCCAAAGAGTTCCCCTCGCAACACTTCCGAAAACCCCAAAATCATCTTGAGGGGTGAGCGCAGTTCATGACTCGTTGTCGCCAGAAAGTGGCTCTTGGCATGCTCCGCAACTTTCGAACTATCGACAAGTTTAGCCTCGATCTTTTTTCGGGTGGTGATATCGATCGCAAGCGTAACAGTGCTTCTATCAGGTAATTTTTGCTCGTCAACCCGCATCCAAACCCCGCGCCGACTACTTTTAAGGTCATGACTTCTACACCGCAGCGGTGGCCATTTCCCGGGGAATAGCGGAAATAATGACCACGGCCTGGGCCAGCGGGAAATCGTCGGTAATCGTCAGGTCGATCTGCGCCGCCATGCCGTCTGGCACCAATGTGTTGAGCCATTCCTTAGCACCGCCGGTCAGTGACATCGTGGGTTTGCCCGACTTTAGGTTTACGACGCCCAGATCGCGCCAAAAGACGCCACGCCGGAATCCGGTACCCAGCGCCTTCGAGCAAGCTTCCTTCGCGGCAAAACGCTTTGCATAGCTGGCGGCCCGGTTAGTCCGGCGCTCGGATTTCCGTCGTTCCGTTTCCGTAAATATCCGATTCACAAACCGCTCGGGATACCGCTCCAGCGTTTTCTCTATGCGCCGAATGTCGATGAGATCGCTGCCGATGCCGAGAATCATCAGGCAGATTTCTCGCCTTGCAAATTGGGGCGGGCGCGATCCATCAGCGACCGCATGCGTTTAATCGTAATGTCGAGACCACCAAAAATAGCCTCTCCAATCATGAAATGCCCAATGTTCAGTTCAACAATTGTTGGAATTTCCGCGATCGGTGCAACCGTGTCAAACGAAAGTCCGTGCCCCGCATGACATTCGAGACCGATGGCCTCCGCATGCGCCGCCGCCTCTTTAACCCGTTCTAACTCCGCTTCTCGAGCGGCGCCCTCTTTGACTTCGCAATAGGTACCGGTATGCAGTTCAACCACCGGCACGCCCAGCGATACGGCGGCGTCGAGCTGCGCTTTATCCGGATCTATAAAAAGAGACACCCGAATGCCGGCATCCAGGAGATCGCGCACAAAAGGCCGCAAGTGATTATGGCCGCGGACCACATCCAGACCGCCTTCGGTCGTCAGCTCCTCGCGCTTTTCCGGCACGATGCAAGCTGCATGCGGTTTATGGCGTAACGCTATTTCCACCATTTCCGGTGTCGCTGCCATTTCGAAGTTAAGTGGAAGTTGAAGGTCCGAAGACAGACGGTCAATATCGTCGTCCGATATGTGACGACGATCTTCGCGTAAATGTGCGGTAATGCCGTCGGCACCGGCCTTAGCCGCGAGGAGGGCGGCCCTTACCGGGTCCGGGTGCGCAATGCCGCGCGCATTACGGATCGTCGCCACGTGATCGATATTAACGCCTAACCTAAGATACCGTTTCGTTTGCATGAACCTGATCTCCACAATATTGCGAGTAATTGCAATTTTAGCCCCGTTGGCGTTCGACCGTGTGAATGACTGAACTCGCCCGCAAGGCAGCAATGATATTCGTCAGCTGCTTCACATCGAGGACTTCGATGTCGACTAACAATTCAAAGAAATCCGCCGAGCGGTTCGTGACTTTTAAATTGGAAATATTACCGCCGTCCCGGCCGATCACCGTCGACAATGTCCCGAGGCTTCCCGGCGTATTGGAAAGGATTGTGTGAATGCGAGCCGTATGTTCGAACCCGTTCGCTCCTTCCCGCTCCCAAGCCACATCTAGCCACCGTTCCGGCGCCTCCTGAAAGGCTTCCAAGGTTTCGCAATCGATGGTATGAATGGTTACCCCCTTGCCCGTTGTAACGATCCCGACGATCCGGTCACCCGGCAACGGATGGCAACATCCGGCGAAATGCACCGCCATGCCCGGGATGAGCCCCTTGATCGGAATGGCATGCGATTTCTTTTTCGATTTGGGACGGACCTCATCAATGGATACAACATTCTTTTGAACGTCGCGGCCCTTGGCGCCCGGATAGACGGCTTCCAAAATTTCGCGGCCGGTCAACACCCCTTCACCAACCGAGGCATAAAGTTCAGTCTCATCCTCGACATCTAGTTTCTTCAGAACGCCCTTAATTGCCTTGCGAGTCAATTCATAGCCGTCACGGCTAAAGGCTTTCTCGACGATCTCGCGGCCCAAGTTTTCGTATTGCTCAACTCGTTGGCTGCGGATGAAACGACGAATGCAGGCGCGCGCCTTGCCGCTGGCCACAAAGGCCTCCCATGCGGGTGACGGGGTTTGCGCCTTGGAAATGGTAATTTCGACCTGATCGCCGTTCTTCAAGCGAGTGCGCAACGGCATGATGCGACCATTGATCTTCGAAGCGACACAAGTATTGCCAATATCCGTATGGATAGCGTAGGCGAAATCAACAGGCGTCGCGTTGAACGGCAACGCAAACAAGTCGCCTTTCGGCGAGAAACAAAAGACTTGGTCGGCAAACATCTCGAGCTTGGTATGCTCGAGGAACTCTTCCGGCTCCGCAGCATGTTCCAGTATTTCCAACAGCTCGCGCAGCCAACGGTACTGCATGCCGTCCTTCGACGGCCCGGGCACGCCTTGCTTATATTGCCAATGCGCGGCCACACCAAGCTCAGCCACCTCGTGCATTTCAGGGGTTCGGATTTGCACCTCAACCCGCTGACTTTGCGGCCCCATCACGCCGGTATGAATCGATTTGTAGCCGTTGGGTTTCGGGATCGAGATGTAATCTTTAAACCGACCCGGCACGACCTGATATTGACTGTGGATCACCCCGAGGGTCCGATAACAGCTCTCCACATCTTCAACTATGATCCGGAACGCGACGATATCCGACAATTGTTCAAATTCGACATCCCGGCGCTGCATTTTCCGCCAGATGGAATAAGGTTTCTTCTCGCGGCCCAAAACCTTGGCAACAACTCCCTCTTCGGCGAGCGTCTCCTTCAGCTCTTCGACGACGAGTCCGACAAGGTCATCGCCACGTTCGCGCAAAAACCCTAACCGATTTACGATCGATTCCCGCGCATCTGTGTTCATCTCCTGAAAAGCGAGATCTTCCAACTCGTCTTTCCAATCGCGAATTCCAATTCGCTCCGCCAAGGGTGCGTATATATCCATGGTCTCGCGCGCTATCCGAACGCGCTTTTCCCGATTGGTGATATAAAATAAGGTCCGCATGTTGTGGAGCCGATCGGCCAGCTTCACCAGCAATACGCGGATATCTTCTGACATCGCCAAAAGCAGCTTGCGGAAATTTTCCGCCTGTTTCGTTTGATCCGATTGCAGTTCCAGCTGACCTAGTTTGGTCACACCATCGACCAAACGAGATACTTCGTCTCCAAATAGACGCTCTATATCCTCCAAAGTCGCAACCGTGTCCTCTACGGTGTCATGCAGAAGACCTGTGACGATGGACGCGGTATCTAGTTTTTTCTCAGAGAGAATGCCTGCGACTTCAACAGGGTGCGAGAAATACGGGTCGCCCGACGCGCGCTGCTGGCTGCCATGTGCCTTCATAGAAAAAACATAGGCGCGATTCAGTGCATTCTCATCCGCACCTGGATCGTAACCCCGGACTTTCTCAACCAATTGGAACTGACGCATCATGCCGGCCATCTCCTTCGGCATGACGCCGTGGCGCCCTTCAGGTTACCTCAACGCAGCCCGATCGAACAACTAGTCGTCGATGATATTTTCCGAACTGAAGCCGGAGTTCTTATCGTCGATGCTGCTGGAGCCCGAGACCGAGACATCCATACCCGCTTCGTTGGCCAAGGAGGCAGCGGTCATCATTTCGATTTCGTCATCTTCCTCGGGCTCGTCGACCTCGATGTGCTTTTGCAGGCCTCGGACCAGTTCTTCGCGCAATTCATCCAACGGTACAGTCTCATCAGCAATTTCCCGCAAAGCGCAAACCGGATTCTTATCATCATCCCGCTCAACGGTCAGGACGGAGCCCGACGAAATTTCACGACTACGCTTGGCCGCCAACATAACGAGTTCAAAACGATTAGGAATCCGCTCGACGCAATCTTCGACAGTTACACGGGCCATGGATCATCGCTCTCATAAGCTGATTGTGCTGAAATGAAGTGGGAATATATGTAATAAACCTGCCGATGCAAGTTGAAAATAACGATGTGATGCCTTTTCCATAAGAAATTTGAAAGACTTAAGCGGCGAGATTAACTAATAAATTGCGCCGTCCTCTTGCAACGCGTTCAGGCGCCACGTAAGTAGTACGAATACGAAATTACTGCGCCGACAGTCAGCAAACTCGGTCGGGGCGCAAATTTTTTTACCGGATTGTATCGGACAATTTTTTATGGCTATCGAAATTCATAACGACGAGAAAATAGCATTATTCATCGATGGGGCAAACCTATACGCCGCCGCAAAGGCGTTGGGCTTCGATATCGATTACAAAAAATTACTTGAAGTATTCCGTAAACGTGGCCGTTTCATCCGTGGGCTTTATTATACCGCCCTAGTGGAAGATCAGGAATACTCGCCGATTCGACCCTTGGTCGATTGGCTCGACTATAACGGCTTCACCATGGTGACCAAGCCGACCAAGGAATTCACCGATTCCTCCGGCCGCCGCAAGGTCAAGGGCGATATGGATATCGAACTGGCCATCGACATGATGGAAATGGCGCCGCACTTGGATCACATCGTTCTGTTTTCGGGCGACGGAGATTTCCGCCGCCTCGTCGAGGTTGTGCAACGTAAAGGCGTCAAGGTGAGCGTCGTCAGCACCGTAAAGTCCTCACCGCCGATGGCGGCGGACGAATTGCGCCGTCAAGCCGACCAATTTATCGAATTACAAGATCTCGCCTCCGAAATTAGCCGCGCGCATCAGCCGCGCCAAGATCATGACCACTACCAAGATGAGGACGCCGAGGACGAATTCTACGACGACTACGACGACGAACCGATCATCGAAACTGTTTGATTCCTAAACCCATGCCCTTGGAACTCCCAGGTCGCGAATGCGCGCTCTGCCCCCGTCTAGTGGAATTTCGCTTACAAAATCGCGATGCTTATCCCGATTTCCACAATGCGCCGGTCGATAGTTTCGGACCTTTGGACGCACGCATGATCATTGTTGGGCTCGCACCGGGCCTGAAGGGTGCCAATCGGACGGCGCGTCCCTTTACCGGCGATTACGCGGGCGATTTGCTCTATCCTACACTCTCTAAATTCGAATTTGCGACGGGCACCTATGCCGCGCGACCGGATGATGGTCTCGAATTGCGCGATTGCCGGATCACCAACGCGGTGCGATGCGTGCCACCGCAGAACAAGCCGGTGGGCGCGGAAATCAATACCTGCCGCCCATTTCTGATCGACGAGATTGCCGCCATGTCCCAGCTAAGGATTATCCTCGCGCTAGGTTCCATCGCACATAATTCGGTCATCCGGACGTTAGGACACAAACAAAGCGCCTATAAGTTCAGTCATGCCGCTGCCCATGACATACCGGACGGCCCGCTGTTGATCGACAGCTATCATTGTTCGCGCTATAACACGAACACTGGACGACTGACGACGGAGATGTTCCACGACGTGTTCAGATTGATCCGCGAACGGCTCGATTGATCAGAACTTCTGGCCGATCACACTGCGATTGGCGTTGATGCGGCGAAGATCTTCGATGCCCTCGATGACTGCCGCAGCACCCGGGATTGCGTGATCTTCCGCTTTAAGTTCCTTCATATTTACCCAATCCGCATACACATACGCGGTACGGTCGGTAATAATCCCAGCCGAAATCAACGTCTTGGCAAGCACGCGGAAGACGTTATTGCCGTCCTTCAACTCGTTGCGGCGTTCATCATCATTATAGGTCTCGCGTACCGCGTCACGCACCCATTCCCAATCGAGGCCGAATTGCGCATAGACGACGCGTTTTTGGCGCACGTTAACCAGGTTGAATAATAGAGATTCAAAGCACCCCGCCGCCCAATCTTCGACCTTGTCGCGCTCGTCCGAAGACAGATTCACTATCGTCTTATCAGCCCAAATCTTGCCGAATTTATGGTGAAAGGCTTCATCCGTCATCACCAGTTGTACGAGACGCTTCAACACCGGGTCGCGCGCATGTTTGTGAAGGTTCGCGAATGCACCCATCGCCAGCCCTTCCAACAGCATTTGCATGCCGACGAGCTTTTTATAGACGATCGGCGTCTTGATCAGGCCTTCCAGCAAATCACCCAAGACTTCGCCAACGGGGTAGGCAGTGCCCCATCGAGATCTCATATAATATGTAAACCCGGTGACGTGGCGAGCTTCTTCTCGGGCCTGATTGGTCGCATATTCCTGCGCGCCCGCATCCAACAGAATATCGGCGAGGCCGGTCGACAGGTTCAGCGCCCCTTGTTCGCCATGAATGATATTTGAGATTTGCCAGCGCATGATCTCATTGCCGAGCTTGATCTGCTGCCCTTCATCGAGGCGGTCGAGCACCGCGCCGCGCAATTCCTGAATGCGTTCCGGCGGCATGAGGTATTCTTTTGCCATGTCAAACGGCTGGTCGAAATCGACATAGTTCTTGTCGTTCGGATCCCAGAAATGATCGTGAGTTGCAGAGATAATTTCATCAAAATCGTGCGAACGGTTGTCGTATCGATCAACATCGATCATCGCACGGAAATCGTCCCGCGAGACCGTCTCGTAGGCGGCGTCGCGGATCAGGTGATCATCGGTCTCTGCACTGGTACGCACTTCATCAGGCATGGCAATTCTCCGTGTTGTAATAATACGCGCTTTGGCCCGGAAAGCGAGTGCATAAGAGAGCCCTGGCCCAACCGAAAATTCGCCTCAGTTTCCTATCCGATATGGCAACGGCGGAGGACGGATGATGAACAGGCTCGACGGTAAAGTGGCTTTGGTGACGGGTGGCGGCGGCGGAATTGGTCGAGCGACGGCAACGCGTTTCGCGGAAGAAGGTGCAAAAGTCATTGTCGCCGATATCGATGAGACCGAAGGCGCGAAGACCGCCAAAGTCGCGAACGAGAGCGCCGGCAATAGCGGCGGCCAAGCCGTCTTCGTACGGACCGACGTCACAGAAAGCGGCAGTGTCGCGGCGGCCGTGGCGGCAGCGACAGAGAAATTTGGACGGCTCGACATCTTGCACAATAACGCGGGCGGCTCGACCAATGCGGATGGGCCCATCGGCGAGGTACCGGACGAGGAATTCTGGCGCACCATTAAGCTCGATCTATACGGCACCTTCGTTTGCTGCCGGAACGCAATTCCGGCGCTACGTGCGGCCGGCGGTGGATCGATCATCAATATGTCGTCGGTGGTGGCGCTGATGGCGTTTCCGGGCCGCGACGCCTATACAGCAGCTAAAGGCGGGATCGCCGCCATTACCCGCTCTTCAGCGGTGCATTACGGGCCGGATAAAATCCGCGTCAACGCCATCGCGCCCACCGTCATTATGACGGACCGGGTTAAAGGTCTGTTCAGCGACGATAAACTTCGGGACAAGCTAGAGAAAATGCACGTTCTCGGCTTCGGTGAAGCCATCGACATCGCGCAGATGGCGGTCTACCTGGCGTCGGACGAATCGCGCTTGGTGACGGGTCAGGTCTTACCAGTCGATTCCGGCCTTACGGTAAAGTAGTAGCACATTTCGTTCGACGGGTGGCCGTCAGCTGCCCACTTCATTGGTCTCGACCAGGCCGCCGACACCTTCGCGGTCGGTGCCCTTCAGGTAAATCTGGCCTTGAATATCAGCAATGCGTTGGTGCTCCGCGACGGCGTCTGGATGCATTGTCGCCTGCGGCATCGCTTCCGATTGGAAATGACCGAAACGGTCCTTGCCACGCACCAAGGTGGCAAAATCGGTCTCGACCCGTTCTTGCCGCGCTTCCGGTGTAATATAACGCAGGGCCAGGCCTACCCGGCGGTCCGTCGTCTCGTTCGGTTTCGAGGCGTGCCACATATCCACATGATGTAGCGAGGCCTCCCCTGGCCGCAGCCTTGTCCAGACGGCCCGAGACTCGTCGATTTCAGCGTCGATGGTTTGCCCACGCGTGAGGATATTGTTAGGGTCCCAAGTATCGCGATGCGGCGCGATGCCGCCCTGGTGACTGCCCGGCAGCATGCGCATGCAACCGTTGGCCTCATTTGCTTCCGTCAGCGCGATCCAAACGGTCAAAATCTTATTACTGTCGAGGCCCCAATGCGCGGAATCCTGATGCCAGGAGATGAAGCGTCCGTCGCCCGGTTCCTTCGGATAGAGATGGGTGGTCCAGACCATGATGTTCGGCCCCAACAAATCCTCCACCACATCGAGGATGCCGGGCGTCCGCATCAATCGGTCGATCCAAGGGAAAACCAGATGCGATTTATAGCGCCAACTGCCATTGACCGGCTCCCCGGTTTCCCCTTCGTAGGTCTCAAGTTTGGCGAGATTGGTCGCGGCCTCCTCTTCCGTGAGGAGCCGTTTGGGACAGAGCAATCCAGTGCCCCAAAATGTTTTGATTTCCCGTTCGCTCAATACGTTCAGCATTAGGTCGTTTCCGTTTACAGATCGCGGCTCTGCAGGACGCGGGATTTCTGGCGTTGCCAATCACGATCCTTCTGCGTCTGGCGTTTATCCCGTTGCTTCTTGCCTTTGGCGAGACCGAGCTCGCACTTTGCGATTCCGCGTTTATTGAAATAGAGCCGGACCGGCACCAGCGTATAGCCGCCACGCCGAACCTGGCCCATCAAGCGTTCCTGTTCACGTTTGTGCAGCAGGAGTTTTCGCGGGCGGCGAGGCTCGTGGTTCATCTTTGCGCCTGCCTGCTGGTATTCCGGAATATGGACGTTCATCAAATAAATCGCGCCGTCTTTCGGCCCGGCGTAGGATTCATTGAGACTGGCGCTGTTCGCGCGCAAGGATTTTACTTCGGTTCCGGTCAGCACGATGCCGGCCTCGACCGTATCCTCGATGAAGTAGTCGAACTTGGCGCGACGATTTTGCGCAATCGTGACGTCGGTCTCGAATTTTGCCGCCATTTATCTCGCTCCGAAGTTAACACGGCGGCAGCCCGAGCCTTAGTTAATCAGACCAACCTTAACCATCGCACCACGTATCGTCTCCTGCCCTTGAGCGGACAGCGGTGCGATCGGCAAACGACACTCAGCCGCGGACTTGCCGAGCAGTTTGGCGGCGTATTTAACTGGTGCCGGGCTGGTCTCACAGAACAGCGCGTCGTGCAGAGGCGCCAATCGGTCGCGGCGATCCTCGAACGTATCCAAATCACGCGTTTGCCAAGCCTCGTGCAATTCCGAGCATAGTTTCGGTGCCACGTTCGAGGTCACCGAGATACATCCGTCACCACCCTGGCCAAGGAACGCCCCGATGGTCGCGTCTTCACCGGACAATTGGATGAAACCTTCGGCACTGGCAAGACGGCTGTTCAGCGGTCGCGCCAGATCGCAAGTCGCATCCTTCACACCCACGATATTCGACAGTTCCGACAACCGAGCCATGGTCTCCACCGACATATCGACGATCGAGCGGCCCGGAATGTTGTATATAATAATCGGAATGTCCGCCGATTCCGCAATCGCCTTGAAATGCAGATACAGACCTTCTTGGGTTGGTTTATTGTAATACGGGCACACACTCAACACGCCGTCGGCACCCGCTTCCTTCGCGTGTTTCGTGAAATCGATGGCCTCATCCGTCGAGTTCGATCCCGCACCAGCGATTACCGGCACGCGGCCTTTCGCAACATCGATGCAAAGCTCCACAACCCGTTTGTGCTCTTCATGGTTCAACGTCGGGGATTCGCCCGTGGTGCCGACCGGAACGACACCGTGAGAGCCTTCGTTGATTTGCCAATCGACAAAGGCTTGAAAGCTCTCTGCATCAACTTCACCGTCTTTGAACGGTGTTATCAACGCGGTCATGGATCCCTTAAACATGCCTTGCTCCCATGTATATTATGCTTTGGCCGCACAATAGACCCAAGAAAGGACAAGAGCAAAGCTCGGAAATTGGGTGTTTCTCTTGTTGCGTGACTCCAACTCGGCTAACCTATATTTAAATGGCCAGAGGTTTGGACTAAGGCCTTGTCTATAAAGACAATTACGCGATTATTTTACTGCATTGCACCGCTGATCCTGTTGGCGGCGCAGGTTCATGCGGACTTTCTCACAAAATCCGACAAAGCCGCCTACAAGCACGCCTTTCGGGATGCCGGCAAGGGCAAGTGGTCGCTCGCCAACCGACGGATCAAAAACGTTCAGGAAAAATTGCCAGAAAAAGCCTTGCTCTGGATGCGGATTATCGACCGCCGAGAAAGAGTGTCGTTCGACCAGATCATAGCGTTTATTGCCACCTATCCCCACTGGCCGCAGCAGGCAAGATTGCGCCGCCGGGCGGAAGAGGCGATGACCGAGAAGACACCGAAATCCGACATCCTGAATTGGTTTACCAACCACCGCCCGACGACCGGGCTCGGCTCGTTTCATCTAGTCCGCACGCTATTGGCAGAAAAGCGTCTCTTAGAAGCCACTCAAATCGCGCGCTACGCGTGGATCAACATCGACATGGGCTACCGCGTCGAAAAGCAGTTTCAAAAACGCTTCCGGAAGTTATTTCGCGCCGAAGATCATATTGCCCGGTTGGACAGGCTTCTATGGAATCGCCGCATTTCCGGCGCGCGCCGTCATTTACGGCGAATGCCGCACGACTATCAATGGCTTGGCCTCGCGCGAATCGCGTTGATGCGCCGCGAACCGGGCGTCGATTATGCAATCTCGAAAGTGCCACCTCGTCTTCAAAGCGATCCGGGTCTTGTCTATGAGCGGATCCGGTGGCGGCGAAAGAACCGGCTCTACGAACGCTCGATCGATATGCTGAACTTAGCGGGAGAACCGCGCATCAAACCGGAAAAATGGTGGGCGGAACGGCGTATTATGACCCGCTGGCTATTACGCAAAGGACAGTCCGCCGAAGCTTATGCCTTGGCGAAGGAACATCGCCAAATCGGCGGATTGGGTTTGGCTGAAGGTGAATGGCTGGCCGGGTGGATCGCATTGCGGTCGCTCAATCGATACGTCGACGCGTTCCAGCATTTTAAACGTATGTTCGACAATGTTTCCTACCCCGTCAGCAAGGCTCGGGCAGCTTACTGGGCGGGTCGGGCGGCGGAAGCCGACGGTAAGGTCAAGATATCACAGGAATGGTACGCAGTTGCGGCGGCCCATGTAACATCATTCTACGGCCAACTCGCAGCGGCAAAACTGCCGCCGGAATCCCGACCGAGCTTCCCGCCGGAACCAAAACCCGATGAAGCTACCGTGCAGGCCTTCGAAAGTTTGGAATTGGTGCGTCTGGTAAAGATGATGTCGGCAATTGGCCTCCGAGACGAAATCGACCCGTTCGTTCAACAATTGGCTCGCAGCGCCAAATCCGCCAACGACTGGACCTTAGTGGCCGACCTTGCCCGCAAACAACGACGTGACGACTTGGCGATCCACGTCGCTAAGAAGGCGCTGCGCGACGGTGTCGTCCTGAGCCGCCTTGGCTATCCAGATTTGCGCTTGGCCTTGAAGAAGAAGAAGCCGGACCCAGCCTTCGTCAAAGCTGTCGTGCGGCAGGAAAGCGCTTTCGACCCGAAGGCCATCAGCCATGCGGGCGCGCGCGGTTTGATGCAATTAATGCCGAAGACGGCCCATCGCGTTGCGCAGCGTTTGAGCATCCCGTATTCCCGGGCGCGCCTGACCGCTGACCCAACTTATAACGTTCGAATCGGCCGCGCATATTTACTGAAATTGCTGGAAGATTACGAGGGGTCGCCCATCCTGGCCCTCTCTGCCTATAACGCAGGGCCATCCCGGGTTAGCCGTTGGCTGAAATTGTTTGGCGATCCGAATCGTTCGGCCGAAGATGCTGTCGATTGGATTGAATCGATCCCCTTCTACGAGACTCGAAATTACGTTCAACGGGTCTTGGAGAATTTTACCGTGTACCGAGGCCGGCACGACGGAAAGGACTTTTCTTTATCACCTGCGACAAGCTTCAATCCGAAACAAAATTATTTTACGCCTTAAAGCGCGGCGAATTCTGAACATCTTCAACGAAAGAACTAGCCGATGTCAGATACAAAAATCAGTGACGTGAAAGCTTGCGTTTTCGATGCTTATGGAACGCTCTTCGACGTCTATTCCGCATCTGAGAAATGCCGCACCGATCTGGGCAATAAAGCGGATCAGGTCTCCAACACCTGGCGCGGCAAACGACTTCAGAACAGCTGGCTCCGCAGCCTCATGGGAGAATTCGTACCATTCTGGCAAGTGACGGGAGAGGCGTTGGATTATGCGCCTTCGGAGTCCGGAATTGAGAATGCCGTGCTACGCGACAAACTAATAAACCTGTATTTGCAACTCAACTGTTATCCCAAGGTGCCGCGCGTCCTTAAGACGCTGCAGGGGGCCGGCAAGCAAACCGGCATCCTTTCCAATGGTTCACGCTACGTGTTGGATTCGACCGTCGCTAATTCAACACTTGCCGAGCTCTTGGATACACCGCTTTCGGTCGATGACGTTGGTGTCTTTAAGGTCGATCCTGAGGTCTACGAAATGACAACCGCTCGTTTTTACTGCGAGCCACAAGAAATCTGCGTCATGTCCTCCAACGCTTGGGATGCCTGGGCCACATCGCATTTCGGATTCCAGGTCGCCTGGGTCAATCGCTTTGGCCAGCCGCCGGAACATTTGCCGGGTGGACTGAGCGCCAAGATCAAAAATCTCGATGAACTGCCCCCCCTACTCGGACTTTAAGGTGAATACATTCCAGGAACGCCGATACACGGCCCAAGACGGAAAATCACTCTACTACCGCGACTATGGAGACCCGCTTTCGAAGAGGGCGACGGTTCTCTGTCTTCCGGGGTTAAGTCGGAATAGCCGTGATTTTCACGACCTGGCCGGCCATCTCGCGAAGACGCGCCGTGTCGTTTGTCCGGATTATCGTGGCCGCGGGCTGTCGGATTATGACGATGATCCTGCAAACTATCACCCGAAGGTACTGTTAAGCGACATCAGGCACTTGCTCATCGCTTGCGGCATCCATCATTTCGTGGCCATCGGCACGTCGATGGGGGGCCTTCTCGCCGCCGCCTTTGGCGTCATGGCGCCCTGCACGTTGCGTGGTGTCATCCTAAATGACATCGGCCCCGAGATCGGCAATGCGGGCTTAGGAAAGATCGTTTCTTACCTAGGCCAAGACAATCCGCAAGATAATTGGGAAGATGCTATCGCGACGCTGCGAGAAATGCTCCCCGGTCTCAACCTCCAGTCGGAAGAAGATTGGCGTTCGGCCGCCGAAGGGACCTTTCGAGAAGGGAAAGACCGCAAACTTCACATCGATTGGGATCCGCGGATTATAGAACCAATGCATCAGCGCGCCTCAAACGAAGAGCTCTGGCAATTGTTCCGATCTCTTAAAATGCTACCGGTATTAGGGTTTCGGGGCGAATTATCCGAGATATTGTCTGCCGAAACCTTCGAACGTATGGCGGCCGCACTTCCCAAATTCACAGCGATTACAATTGCCGGGGCCGGGCATACACCGTCGCTTGGCGAGCCCGAAGCTCGCGCTGCAATCGACGCATTCCTAGAGAAGATTTAGCCGACGTTAGCCGGCCGTGATTTTGGGGATATCAGCCTTTTTATCGGACTTAGCTGTCTCGTCCGTTTTGCCCTCAGCCCCCTCCAGCGCGAGATTAGGCTTCGTCGCTTCCAAGACCGGACGGGACTCTATCTGTTTCGGATCGATGCGCCGACACAGGCCTTGAACGAAAGCCCCGGCTTCAATTGCCAAGCTGTGATGATTGATATCGCCGGCAACCCGCGCTGTCCGTGTCAATTCGACGACGCGACCGGTAATTTCACCGTTTACCGTGCCAGCCACGCGGATAATTTCCCCCACGACGCAGCCATTCACTGCGGCTGAGTCGCCGATTGTTAGCAAAACACTTTCCACATCGCCGTCCACGACCCCGTCGATTTGCACATCGCCGTCGGTCTTCATATTGCCAGAAATATGAAGGTCCGCGCTGATATTCGACGGCACTTTCTGTTTATCCAGCGCTTTTTCGGTCTGTGACCTTAGCTTTGCTTCCGGCTTTCGGGCTTTTGAAAACATGCCTGCCTGCCTTTATAAATTTCAGAGGATCCAACTGCTTTCCATCGAAAAGCACTTCGTAATGCACGTGTGGCCCAGTACTGCGGCCGGTGCTACCTAGTAGTCCAACCTTGTGCCGATGCTCAATTTTTGCGCCCTTGCGCACCGTCACTTTAAACAAATGACCATATCGGGTCCGGATGCCGTTCCCATGATCGATTTCGACCATTTTACCATAGTTGCCCTTCCTTCCAGAAAAGACAACCGTGCCCGGCGCGGTGGAATACACCGGGGCCTTTCGCCGACCGGCAAGGTCGAGTCCCGAATGCATCGCCCAGCGATTTGTAAAGGGATCGCGCCGTTTCCCAAAGCGGCTAGCGAGACGATAGTAGTCTACCGGTGAAATAAGAGGTATCGATTTCAGAACCGACTTCAGCGCTTCCCAGCGCGTGAGGTGATTTTCGACATCCGTTAATGTTGTCGCCAACGCCGGTGTCATAACCGTCGCCTCGCCGTCTCCATTCGCGACCGGTCCGCCCTTGCCGTTGAATAGACCACCCGCACGTTCCAAGATCTTCTCAAAATCGAGCCCAGCCATTTCTAGCACCCGCTCCGCATCCTTAACGTTATCGAGCGTTCGATTGCGCAGCTGATCGAGAACAGTTTCCTGAGAGCTGTGCAATTCAGTCAACTGTCCGAGCAATATATCGGCACGTTTGCTGAACAGCATCTCCGTCAACTGCACGTCGCCGTCATCGGCGTCCCGACCGCCAGTGCTCTCTTCCAGTTTCGCAATCACACCATTGAAGTCCGTTTCCAAACTTCCAATGCGAGCTTCCGCCGTTTGCAGTTGGGTCTCAAGGCCCGACACTAACGCCCGATATGCGGAGCGATGCTCAACAACGGTCGAAATCTTGACCTGTGCCGTATCCAACTCCTGTCCTAATTTCGCGACTTCCCTATGCAGGCTGTCGCCACGCGCTCGCGATGCACCCAGATCATTCTCTAGTTCACGTTTGCGGCGCTGCAGGGTGCCGCGCTCGTGCACCACCTGTGCGTAGCTATCGCGCGCATTGTTGAGATTTAGATCCAAATCTTTCTTCACTCGATCGAGCTGAGCAGCTCGTGCCCGTGCTTTGACCAGTTGATTTTGCAATTCCCGGATACGGTCCTGCAAGGAATCGCCGCGCCGCGCGAAACTGTCTCGCTCAAATTCAGCTTGCGCCAGCCGCGCTTTCACCTTTGAGAGTGAGTTCTCCAGCAGGTTCGTTGTCTCTGTCATCTGCTCAAGCTCAATATCAACTTGGGCCAGATGGATGCGCAGGGATTGGCGCGACTCGTCGATCTGGTCGAATGGGCTCGAAGCGATGGCTCGGTCACCGACCGACATTTGCTCGCTAGAGCTGACAGCAAGACTACCGGCACCCTCACCAAGTTCCTTTAGCAGGTATGCATGCTTGACTTGAAGCTTCTTGGTGACCTCCGCGACTTTTTCCTGATAGATCAGGATTTCATCCAACAGATCGCCATAAGCGACTTCCGAATCTTTAATCTTTCCAATTTTCTGATCGATTATATCGCGCTGAACTTCCCACAGCGCGGTGATCCCAAGCCCCCAGCCGAAGAAAAAAAAGACAACAACAGAGGAAAAAACTTGCATCCGCCGCGTCAGACGCAAATAACGAACCTGTCCGTCGGAGCGCAAAATAATCTCGCGCTCACGGGAAGCTTTCTCGAAAAACACACGCACTTCATTCCACGCTGCCTGGAAGTATTGCGTGCTTACCCATTCGGGCAGACAATCCATCCTAGGCATCATGCAGTATCTCTAATCAATGATCGCAAACAGCGCAAAAAGGGTCGTCCTTTTCGATATAGCAGACACAACTCCTTACGTCCCAATGTCTGCCCACATCAAAAATAAAGTCTGCCCAAAACGAGTACAACACAAATATGTGAATAGGGTCCTAATTTGGCGAAGGCGGGATGCCATAATCCTCTCGTTCAAGCGATTACAGCAAGAAACTCTCCGATTTGATAGAGTGCGAATGCGCTGCAGACGCACGATCCGCGAACGGGCACCCAAAGTGGCACTCGAAATCCACTTTCGGCATCCCCGATTCGGCGTTTGAGATGAATGAGCGCGACGTTCACCGAGGTGAATACCACGAAGGCCTAAACAAGATCTATTGCGCCAGTTTGACCAACGGAAGCCACGTGGTGAACACCGCAACGGCAAGCACGATAACCACGGTCGAGAAGATCAGCGTCTGTGTCCGACTTCCCCCATTCGCAAATATCTCGGGCACCCAGCCTTGCGCTCCCAAACCGTAGTATAGCAAAAGCGGTCACAAGAGGCTGCGTCGCAGCGGTTTGCGAATCATTTCCTTACTCTAAGCAAAGCCTCGTGAATAAACAGCAAGCTTAAAAGTAGCTGGCTTATAGTAAGCTAGCTCAATAATGTGCGATTATGGACGATCACAGTATGTTCGATGAAAATCTGGACCGCAGTCTTGGCTTCCTGCTGAACGACGTGTCCCGCCAAATGCGCAACCGTTTCGACCGCCAGGCACGGGCGCTCGGGCTGACGCGGGCACAATGGCGGGTGATGATGTTCCTCCGCCGCCACGAAGGTGCCCGGCAGAACGAACTCGCATCCTTGCTGGAAGTGGAGAATGTCACCTTGGGACGGCACATTGACCGTCTCGAAGAAAGCGGTTGGGTCGAGCGGCGCCCCGATCCGACGGATCGAAGGGCGTGGCGTCTGTTCCTGGCGGAAAAGTCGATGCCAATGCTGGATAAGCTTGCCGTGTTCCTGATCGAGACGAGAGAAACCGCACTGTATGGTTTCTCCAGCGAGGAACGCGAAACGCTAATCGAAACCTTGATCCGAATGAAAACCAATCTTGTTGATGCGGACGACGCGGAAATTTTCGAAGAGAACGAACCGCGCGTTGCTTTAGGAGCTGACGATTAAATGAGCGAAGAAGCTGAAAACAAAGACGTACCGGAAGCCGACACGACGGAAGCCGAGAAACCCGAATATTCGAAAGCCTCGCCGCGGCATCGCCGGCGCATAAGGAACCTCGTTCGCCTCGGACTAATGATCTTGGGCCCCTTCGCCGTGGTGATTGTGGGCAGCTACTACTATGTTATTGGCGGCCGTTTCGTTTCGACCGAGAACGCCTATGTGAAAGCCGATAAAATCGCGATCAGCACGAATGTGCCAGGCCGGGTCATCGAGGTGCTGACCTCCGAGAACAAAAAGGTTGAAGCGGGGCAAATGTTGTTCCGCCTCAATCCCGAACCTTTCCAGATCGCTCTTAATCAAGCGACTGCGAAGCTCGACAGTATCAAAGCTGAAATTCGCGAACTCCAAGCCATCTACCGCCAGAAACAAGCTGAATTGAAGGTTCAGCAGAGCGATCTCGAGTATTTCAAGACCGAGTATGATCGCCAAGTGAAGCTCAAGAAGCGCGGCGTCGTCTCGCAATCGCGTCTCGATGAATCGCGGCGCAACGTCAACAGCACCAAGCAACGCATTCTCGCCATCCGGCAAGAAATTTCCCGCGCCTTGGCGCGTCTCGGCGGCGATCTGTCGAAGCAAATTGACGAACACCCGTTGGTCCAGGAAGCTTTCGCTGAACGTGAGCGCATGGCACTGCGCCTCAGCTGGACGCAAATTCGCTCGCCGGACAGCGGCATTGTCACCAATATCTCGCTGGAACCCGGCGAATTCGTGAAGGCAGGCACGCCAATTTTCTCCGTCGTCGCAACCGGCAATATATGGGTCGAGGCCAATCTGAAGGAAACCGATCTCACCCATGTAAAGGTCGGCCAAGATACGAATATCAGCATCGATAGCTATCCCGACCGCATCTGGCGCGCCCGAGTGGAAAGCATCAGCATGGCGACGGGCGCGGAGTTCTCGCTTTTGCCGCCGCAGAACGCGACGGGTAACTGGGTCAAGGTGGTGCAGCGCATCCCGATCAAGTTCAAGTTGCTTGACAGCCCCTACGATCCGCCGCTCCGAGCCGGCATGAGTGTTGTCGTTGATATCGACACCCTTCATGAACGCGAATTACCAGGCTTCATTAAAAGCGCGTTGGCCTGGGTGCAGAATTAGAAACGCTCAGGAAACCGTGCTGCTATTCGCACAAGGACAGGAATGCCGATAGAATATCGGCTGCGCTTAGTTTTATTCGGACCATCGCATGACATCGGACTCTTTGCCCGACTCTCCCTCTGCGGTAACCAATGAGTCATTAAGGCTCATCCTTTCGCCCCAAGAGCAGGCCTTCATTGAGCGGCATATCACGAAAGCAAAGCGACAGCTTTTGTGGGGAGTGATTGTTCCTGTCAGTTATTTCGGAGGATTGTATCTTTGGGCAAACCTCGGAATTGCATTTGCGGACATTCATCGATTCGTGGCTTTCGCCTTCGTATTCGCATTTTTCGTCGCATTCGCCATGACCTTGCATTTCTTGCTGACCGGGTCGGTCGATTGGGTGATGTTTACCCGTTACCGTCGGAATCACAGGGCGTTCTTGAATAGATATAACAGGAGCAAATGATGACGCCGGACGAACTTAAACATGCCATCTGTTACCCCTCGGCCCAGCAAGCCCGCGAGAACGCGAATCTCTTCCTCGAGACGCCGCAAACTCTCTCGCCGACGTATAAGCTAGCCTTCGACGATACTGATTTTCTGGTGCGGGAAGATATGCGGGGAGTCCGACTGCAATTGGAGATGATGAAGCCGGAGGTCGAGCTTCAGTCGAACAACATCCACTCCACCATCGTCGTCTTCGGCAGTGCCCGCGCCGCCGATCCAGGCCAGGATCCAGACGGTCCGCTCGCGAAGTATTACGGCGAAGCGCGGAAGTTCGCAGCTTTGGCGTCAGCGGTGAGCCAATCGGACAAGCCACGTGACTATGTGGTGGTGACCGGCGGTGGGCCCGGCATCATGGGAGCCGCCAACCGGGGCGTCGACGATGTGGACGCGAAAAGTATAGGCTGAACATCACGCTTCCCCACGAACAACACCCGAACGCTTACGTAACGCCCGAACTATGCTTCCAATTCAATTATTTCGCCATCCGCAAGATGCACTTCTTGATGAGCGCGCGCGCCATGATCCCACGGGCCCAGCATCAAACGCGTGTCGGGATTGTCGAGCCACAGATATCGTTGGATTGTCCCGGTCGAATACCCACCACCGTCCATCCAGCCGGAAATCGAGTAATATGCCGTTGTCGCATCGGCGTCCCGATTTGCATAGTGATAGGGGCTGATCCACGCCCCGGTGTAATCGGGGTTATCCGTTAGGCCGGCATCACGAAAACGTAATTGTTGGGCAAAGTCTTGCATGTCGAAATTGGCTTTATGTTCATGTAGCGCCTGGGCCAATAGGCTGCCGTCCGCATCCTCGTCAACGGGGGCTGGGCCTGCTAGGTTATCATTCTTGAAATAGGCATAGGGTGGGATCAG
>CAJWTF010000025.1 GCA_913046825.1 uncultured Rickettsiales bacterium
ATGCCGCACAGGCACTCGATATGCTGCGAAAAGCGGAGAAGCCGCTCGTCATCGCTGGGGGACGCCTGCATGGCGCAGAAGCCCTTGCGGATTTCAATGCCTTTGCCGAGGAGTTCCAACTTCCGGTCGCGACCTCGCAACGACGCTTTCATGTCTTCGACAGCCGCCATCCAAATGCCGCCGGCCGACTCTTCAATCGGGCACCAAAGGAACTTCTTGACGCCATGCATGAGACCGACTTATTGCTGGTATTGGGTGAGCGAATCGGCCCCTCGATGAGCCAGGGATTCACTTTCCCAAGGGCACCGAAACCGGATCAAGCGATGATCCATGTCTGGCCAAGCACTGAAGAAGTCGGGCGAAATTTCCAGCCGGAATTAGGCATAGGCTGCGACCCACACGAATTTATCAAGGCAATGCGAGCCGAAGGTGGGGGTGACTTGCCGAGCGGTCGCGCCACCTGGGTGCAGCGGCTGAACAGGATCCACAAGGAAGTCATGAACTGGACGCCGGTCTCCTCCAACGATGGCGTCGTCTTCGGGCATGTAGTGACCGCTATCGAAAAATACATGGCGAAGGACGCCGTGGTCACCTGCGACGCGGGCAATTTCTCCAGCTGGCCGTCGCGTTTCCTAAACATGGGGCAAGAGAACATGTTCATCGGCGCTACTGTCGGCGCCATGGGCCCGGGCGTGCCGTCCGGGGTCGCCGCTGGGCTCTCTACCCCTGGCCGTCAGATCATTGTCTTTGTTGGCGACGGCGGGGCGCTAATGACTGGAAACGAATTGGCGACCGCTATCCAATATGGCGTGCCGATCAAGATATTCGTCTCCAACAACAACGCCTACGGCACGATCCGGATGCATCAGGCCCGCAGCTTTCCCGGCCGCAAAACGGCGACTGATCTAGTAAATCCGGATTTCGCCGCCTGGGGCGAAGCCTTTGGAGCGAAGGGCTTCAAGATCGAAACCGAAGCCGAAGCGGAAGAGATCGTCGCCGCCGCCATGGCTTATGAGGGACCTTGCGTGATAGAGACGCGAGTAAGCCTCAACCATATCTCTCCCTCCGCACGCATCGACGAGATCGAAGCGCGATAGGGCAAAAGAGCGCCCACCTATGGCGAATGCTGAAGATCTCGAGACATTAGAGAAAGCCGCTAACCTAAAAGCCGCAGGCTTTCGCCGCGACGCCGTCGATCTCTGCCAAAGCCTAGTGAGGGATAACCCTGAATTCTTCGAGGCTCATGCGGTCAAGATGGAGGCGCTGCAATACGCTGAAGACGGCACTGTCGCTGAGATATTCAAATCCCTAAATTTTTGGACGGCTTTAAACCCACCGCACGACACTGAACTTGCCGAACCTGTAATTTCTGCACCGCCACGGGACAAACTGAGAGTTGGTTACATGGCGCTAGATTTCCGCGCAAACCCGGCGACGCTCGGCACCCTTCCCGCCCTGCATTTTCACAACCGGGAGCAGTTTCACATTTTAGGTTATGCCGATCTATCGCGGCCGGACGGCGCCACCGAGCAATTTCTGCAGCGCTGCGATTCCCACCGTAATTTCTCCGGTGTATCTTTCACTGATGCCGCGCGAATGATCCGGGAAGATGAGATCGACATTCTCGTTATTCTCGCTGCCCACACCGCACGATGGCTTCCCGCTATTGCCCAGCATCGACCAGCACCGGTGCAAATCTCTTGGCACAACAACTGTTCCGTAGGCATTCCAGAAGTCGACTATTTTATCGGTGACCCCATCAGCACCCCGAGCGACGGGCCTGAACCGTTCTTAGAACGCGTCATCCGTAAGCCGTGCTGGACGATACAGGCTTTCCCCTACGAGATACCGGACATTGACACCCTACCAGTGCAGGCGGATGACTACGTCACGTTCGGCTCGTTCAACAACCCGATCAAAATCACCACACGCGTGAATTCCCTGTGGAGCCGTGTGTTGCAACAGGTGCCTAATTCGCGGCTGCTGCTCAAATTATACGATATCTATACGAACACCGTGCTCACCGAACGCATAGCCAAAGGCTTTACCGACCACGGGATCGCAGCAGACCGCATCCAATTTCTCGATAGCACCGAAAACCGGGGCCAGCATTTAGCGCAATACAAACGGATTGACATCGCCATCGATCGGTTTCCCTTTAGCGGAGCGACCACCACTTTCGAGGCACTGCTCATGGGCGTACCGGTGATCTCGCTCCTCGGTGATCGCTTCGTCGCACGCATCTCGAGCAGCCTCTTACACAGCGTCGGGCTGCAAGCATTCTCCGTGACCTCAGAAGAAGCCTATATTTCGCGCGCCACGGAACTCGCCGGTAATGTCGACTTTCTCGCCCGCATTCGGGGGGCGCTTTGGCCCATGCTCCAGGCCTCTCGCCGCTTCGCGCGGAACCTCGAGCGAGTTTACCGGGCCGCTTGGAGGATGCGGCAAACCAAGATGGCGCAGCTGTCTCAATGAGCATAATCGATAAGTTCGAGGCCCTCGCTCCGTTCCGGGTTCGCAGTTTCCGGTTTCAATGGCCTGCCGATCTTCTGACCTCTTGGGCGTTCGAGATGGAGATGCTCGTGCTCGGTTGGTATGTCTTGGTGACGACGGATTCGGTCATTCTGTTGACGGCATTCGGCGCGCTCGGATTCATCGGGACATTGGTCGCACCCGTCTTCGGCATGCTGGGCGACCGGCTCGGGCGGCGGACGATGCTCTGCTTCATGCGGGCTTATTACGCATGCCTCGCGGTCGTCACCATGATCCTCGGCATGACCGACCAACTGACCCCGTATTTCATCTTGGCGATCTCGCTTCTGGCTGGATTGGTGCGACAGTCAGACCTTGTTATGCGCAATTCCTTGATTGGCGACACCATGCCTCCAGAGCATTTGGTCCGAGGCATCGGGTTGGCACGAACGACACAAGATACCGCCCGCATCTTCGGCGCGTTGGCGGGCGCCGGATTGTTCGCGGCCTTCGGGATCGGCAACACGTATATCGTGGTTGCTGGTTTCTACGTTATGAGTTTTTTGCTTTCACTGGGCCTCGCGCAGTCGTCACAGCCGGAGGAAAAAACTTCGCGGTGGCGCGAACTGAAGGAAGGCTTCGTCTATATTTGGAATACACCGCGCCTGATGGCGCTGATGTGGTTGGCGTTCCTGATCAATTTCTCGGCCTTTCCCTTCACCATTTCGCTGTTACCATTTTCGGCCAAGGAAATCTACCACGCCGGTGAGGGCGGATTGGGAACGCTCATCGCGGCATATGCGTCGGGGGCGTTTGTCGGCTCTATCCTGATGGCAACAACCGGTGGCTCGCGAAAACCGGCCACTTTCATGTTCGCCTTCGCTTTGAGCTGGTACGTATTGTTGGCCGTATTTGCCGCCATAACTAAAATAGAGCTCGGGCTCGCGGTGCTATTGTGTATCGGCATCGTGCAAAGTTTCACGATGCTATCGATGTCGAGCCTGATCCTCGGCACCGCCGCCGCGGAGCTAAGAGCGCGTGTGATGGGCGTGCGAATGCTGGCCGTCTACGGATTGGGGATCGGTTTGCCGATCGCGGGCGTCCTGATCGATGCGATCGGGTATGTCGGAACCGTCTGGATTTTCGCCGCGATCGATATTGTCGCCGCCGGCGCAATCGCTTTTAAATGGCGGCGGGCACTTTGGCCCTGAGCAGAGATTTGCTAGAATAACCCGATCAAAGGGGAGAAGCCGGAATGAGCGCTGAATTCAAAACATTAAAAGTGAAGAAGCTGGCCGATGCCGAAGAGGTCGATTTCGGCCCGTTCTCATCTTATCACCCATTGGTGGCCGACGGCGACACGCCGGTGCGGACGGGTATACAGGTTGCCAAACCAGGGTATGAGGCGCAATTGCATCGCCACCCCTATGTCGAAGTGCTCTTCATTTTAGAGGGCGAAGCGGACGCTTGGCAGGAAGGTGAAGAGGACACACCCGTCCGGCTTGGCCCAGGAGACAGCATCGCCATTCCAGCGGGTATGTGGCACAGCTTTCGGACCGCCGGAGAAAGCACTCTGAAATTGCTCGGCATCCATTCGAACCCCGAGCGCGTGGTAAACTACCGTGACCTGCAATCCAAAGAGCACGGATACCCCGTCTTAGACGAATAGCTATTTTGTCGTTATGCCGCTCGGGGTCGGTCCATCGCTTCGATTACGACCCGCCATAGCTTGCGTTCATGCGGGAAATAGTCTGCAACTGGATAGTGCAGGCAGTGCACGTTTTCCCACACAACAACAGTATTCTCCCGCCAGACAACGCGCAGATGGAATTCGGGCCGTTGCACGTGGAGATACAGCTTACGTAACAGAGCATCTCCCTCCTCCGTCGGCATCTCGGCAATGCTGCGGCAATAGATCGGTACATTCACGAATAGAAATTTGCGGCCATTCGCCGGATTGAGCCCGACCAAGGGGTGTAAGACCGGTGGCGCCTTAGCCATGGCCGCAGCCTCTTCCGCCGTATGACGCCGTTTTGTGTTCTGTGTCGTCGTCACCCGGTGGAAACAATTCAATCCCTCAATCCGCTCCTTCATCCGCTCCGACAAGCCGTCGTAGGCGGCTTCCAAACTGGTGAACAGCGTATCGCCGCCGGTTCGGGGCAGGAGCTTGGCGTAGAGACTGAGGACCGGGGTCGGCAAGTCACGGAACGAATGGTCCATATGCCAAAAATTGATCCGCTGATGTTCGTCCGCGCGAATATGGATCGCACCGACTTCGGCCGGATGCCCGTCGTCGACGGCCATGTCTTCCTTCACTGGCGTCCCAAAAATTCGCATGAACTCGGCATATTGATGAGGACTGAGGTATTGGTCCCGAAAGATAATGACCTTTCGGTGGATCAAAGCCTGCCGGATATCCGCTTGCGCCTCCGGGCTGGGTTGACGCAAATCCACATCCAAAATCTCCGCGCCCACATTTACTGTCAGCGGTTTTGCATCGATATGGCGATAGGTTTCCATGAAAATTTACCTATTCCGTTTGGCGAGCTCTTCGAGGAGACCGGCGAAAAGCCGCGCCCTTGGCACCAAGGACGACACCAGTAAGTGCTCCTGCTTGGTGTGCACCCCGTCGCCACACACACCAAGCCCATCCAGGGTCGGTATGCCGAGCGCACCGCAGAAGTTACCGTCACTGCCACCGCCAAATTGGCCATGGCCGAGATCGAGCCCGACATCGCGCGCGACCCGGTGCGCGACCTCGTACAGCTCTTCCGATGCCTCATGCATGTTGAAGAGTGGCCGCACCGGTCCTGGCTCCACTTCCAGCCGAACTTCCCGATCGGGAGATACGAGGCCGCCCATAAGCCGTTGTACCTCAGCGAAATCCTCCGGCGTCGGTGCCACGCATAATACTTCCGCATGGCATTCGGTCGGAATGACATTCACGAAATTGCCGCCCTCGATCACGCCCACGCGGAACGTCCGCTCCCGCTCCAAATCGCTGAAACCTTCGACCTCCGTGATGAGCCGCGCCATGACGCTGATCGCACTCTTGCCGACACCCTTGGCGACACCCGCATGGGCAGGCCGCCCGTATGTATGCAGCTTGTAGCGCAAGAAAGCGTGGCGGCCGGTAACGAATTTGCCCGGTTTTCCCGGCTCCGGCACCAGGACATAGCGGCTCGCCTTCGCCTCCGCTTCGATTAACGCGCGGGTCGACGGACTGCCAACCTCCTCGTCTGGAATGAACAGAAACGTGACCGGCAGACCGAGGCTACCGCGAGACGCGATCAGCTTTTCGACGGCGTGAACGGCGACATACATACCGCCCTTCATATCGAGGACACCAGGACCGTAGAGGCGGTCCCCATCGCGCGTCACCGCCAGGGTTTCCGCCAACGTGCCAACCAGGTGCACCGTGTCCAAGTGCCCCAGCACCAGGATACCCGGCCCCTCGCCCCATTTGAAACGAGCACGTACCACATCGCCGAATCCATCGCTGCCTGGCATCCGATCGACCGCGGCTCCCAATCCCGCCATCGTGCGCGCCGCGACATCCATCATTCGGTTGACGGCAGCAGCATCGAAGCTCGGGCTTTCGATCGACGCCCACGCTGCGATCCCGGCGGCGAGTTCTTCCGCATCAAAGACGTTCTCGTAAATCGTCACGGTGCAGACCTATTAAAGCGGCGGCTCAGCGTCCTCAATATGTTCGGTTGGCTGCGGTGTGGTGTTCATCAAGGTGACCCCGTCTGGCGCATTGAACTGATGCCAAGTATTCTGAGGCACGATCGCGATCATGCCCGCCGTCAAATAGAGATTCTCAATCTTGTCCTCGCTCTTTAAGGTCAGCATCACCGACCCTTTGAGGATTTGCACAATCTCGTCACCGCTCGGATGGCGCTCCCACTGGCTGGTCCCCGAGAAACCACCGGTAAAAATACCGCCGTCACGATAATCCGCAACCCGTGCGAAGGTCCCCTTGGTGTCAGTGTGGATGGTCCGCCCTTCCAGAAAGGTGACGGTGTCGAGCACTTCTTCCAAATCGTATGCCTGCGCCATAATGTTCCTCCTATCGGTGGGAGATCGTATCACAAAACCCGAAGAGCCCCCACCCTAACCCTCTACCGCTGCTTCGCCGCGCCAGAGCTCATCAGCGCCGCAATATCGGACGCCCCAAAGCCCCATTCGGCCAAAGCTTCTTCCGTGTGCTCGCCCGCATAAGCGCAGCCCATCGGGGTTTTGCTTTCGGTGCGCGAGAACTTCGGTGCGGGGCCGGGCTGCATAAATCCGTCGACCTCGATGAAAGTATCTCGCGCCACGTTGTGATGGTGCTTGATGGCCTCGCTCGGGCGCAGGACCGGTGCGTAGCAGATTTCCCGCTGCTCCATGATGTCGGTCCATTCTTCCCGCGTCTTGGTTTTGAAAATCTCCGCGAGCTTTTCCATCATTTCCGGCCACGCATCCCGGTCGGCCTGCGGCGGCAAGTTAGCCTGGTCCAACCCCACGGCTTTCAGCATTTCCGCATAGAATTGCGGCTCGTTGGAGCCGATGCAGATATGCTCACCATCACTTGTTTCGTAAACGTTATAATGATGGCAACCACCGTCGAGGCGATTTTCCTCGCGTTCCTCGACATAACGCCCGTCAGCCAGCATGCCGTAGACCGACGACATGAGCGACGTCGCGCCTTCGACCATCGAGCAATCGACCACTTGGCCCTCGCCGGATTTCTGCGCTTCGATATAGGCAGCGAGCGCACCCATCGCCATATAGAGCGCACCACCACCGAAGTCACCGACGAGATTGAGTGGCGGAACGGGCCCCTTTTCTTTTGTTCCGATAGCGTAAAGCGCCCCGGTAAGTGCGATATAATTGATATCGTGGCCTGGTGTTTTGGCAATTGGGCCGTCCTGCCCCCAGCCCGTCATACGCCCAAAGACGACCTTCTTGTTTCGGGCGAACACAACGTCGGGTCCAAGTCCGAGACGCTCCATCACGCCCGGCCGAAAGCCTTCGATGATGATATCTGCCTTGTCACAGAGCTTAAGCGCCGCCTCGACGCCGTCCGGATTCTTGAGATCGAGCGCCAGGTTTTTACGCCCGCGGAGCAGGTTATTGTATTTCGGCTCATACATGTCATTGCCGACATTCATGGCGCGATCGACCCGAATGACCTCGGCCCCCATATCGGCCAGCAACATGCAGCAAAACGGCCCCGGCCCAATGCCCGCGAATTCAACAACCTTCACACCCGACAACGCACCCATGGCGATACTCCTTCATTTCATTTGAATACGGAGATAACGCGCGAAATTGGGACGTCTAGCTAAGACGCTCCGCGACGGCCACGCAGAACTCGGTCGTACTCGCGGTACCGCCTTGGTCCGGGGTCAGCCGGTCTTCATCGCGGTAGACCGCATCGATGGCATTTTCCAAACGATCCGCCGTCTCGCCATAGCCGAGATGGCGCAGCATCATGCTTGCCGTCCGCATTGTCGCAGTGGGGTTGATGATGTTCTGCCCCAAGAGATCGGGTGCCGTGCCGTGGATCGGCTCGAAATAGGCATAGTCGTCGCCATAGCATCCGCTCGGGCAGAGACCGAGCCCACCAATTAAGCCGCCGGCGGCGTCCGAAAAGATATCGCCGTAAAGACTGGGGAGGACCACCACATCCATCTCTTGTGGCTCGACAATGATGCGGCGGGCGAAATCATCAATCAGCCAGTTCTCATACTCGATCTCCGGATACTCCTCGGCGACCCGGGTACAAACCTCAAGAAAAAGCCCGTCCGGCTGCGGGATCAGATTGTGTTTGGTGCCGCAGGTGAGCTTGCCCCGTTTACCGGCCGCCTTGCGTTTGCGAGCAAGCTGAAACCCGTAGCGGCAGATCCGCTCCGCTCCGCCCTCGGTGATCACCTTGATCGCGTATTTCCCACCGCCAAACTCTTCCGCGATCTCATTGAGCGTAGATTTAGCCCTGCCACTCGACAGATTTAGCGGGAAAAGTTCCTCGAGGTCACCACCGATGCCAAGTGCCAAATCCTCCAGGTTCTCGCGCAGGATCACCATGTCGATGCCCTCGGGCTCGGCAAGCGGGCTCTTGCAGCCCGGAATCCAACGCGCCGGTCGAACGTTCGCGAAGGTCCCCTTACCCCAACGGAGATAGCGCACGATTTCGGTCGCTGCATTACTGCCCGCGCCGAACAGCGTCGCGTCGGCGTTGTCGATGGCGACGCGCGTCTCGTCCGGGAAACCCGTCCCATGGGATTTCACGGCATCGTCACCACTGGGCGGAAACTCAAAATCAATCTCCAGGCCCAGCTTCTTCAGCAGTTTAACAGTCGGATAAACCGCTTCCGGCGCGGCATCGTCGCCCGGTATGACAACGACATTCTTGCGATTAGACATACAACCTTCCCCTTCGACAACATTCTCTTAAGCATTATCAAAAGAGGTATAGTGGTGCGAAGAAGCGACGAGACCCTGCAAGGGGAGAGGGCTAGGCTGAGAGGAACTAGGTTTCCCGCCGCAACTCCACCGCCCGGTGCACCGCCGCGATGATCTCCGGATAGGCTGCACAACGACACAAGTTGCCCGACAGATAATGGCGCACATCGTCGTCGGTTGGGTCCGGGTTCTCGTCAAGGAGCTTCTTGGTCATCAAGATCATGCCTGGCGTGCAATAGCCACATTGCAGGCCACCGCTCTCGATAAAGGCGCGTTGTTCAGCGCTTAACTCACCGCCGGCGTCTTGGCTTTCGATGGTCTCGATATCCTTGCCATCCGCCAGGACCGCGAGCGATAGGCATCCGGTCACCGCTTGGCCATCCATCAGCACGGTACAGCAGCCACAGAGACCTTGGCCGCAGCTCTCCCGCGCGCCGGTGAGGCCGAATTCGCCTTGCAGCAATTCCACCATATTCCAGTGGGGCGCCACGTCGGCGGAGACGTCGCGGCCGTTGAGCTTAAATTGGATCATGCGTTTCTCAGCGCTCATCTCACGCCTCCTCCAACGGTTGGCCGGCGGCTTTTCTCAAGGCGCGGAATATTTTCTCCGGGGTCAACGGCATCTCGGTGATACGCACCCCTACCGCATCGTCCACCGCATTGGCGATGGCCGGGGAGACGCCGAAGGTGCCGGACTCGCCGACACCCTTAGCGCCGAAAGGGCCGCTTTTCTGTTCCGCCTCGACGACGACATTCTCCATGACGGGCGGGATGTCGAAGAAGCCCGGTATCTTGTAATCCGCGAGGTTGGCGTTCGTCACCTGGCCCGCGTCATAGACCATATCCTCGGTCATGGTGAAGCCCAGCTGCATGATAGCGGCACCCGATAATTGCGTCGCGACGATCTCCGGATTGAGGGCGGTGCCGAGATCGGCGACGGTGATCAGTCGCTCAATGGTGACATGCCCGGTCTCCGTATCCACGGACAGCTCGATTCCGGTCGCACCGATCATCCAATAGGGCGTAGCTTCCGCCGATTGGCCGGTGTCGTGGCCGGTCGGCTTATAGGGTGGGATGAAACTGCCAGAGCCGATGACATTGCCGGCCTGCATACCGTATTTGCGACGGAACAATTCGTCGACCGGCGCGTTCGTGCCCTCGGGCAGGTTAAGCTCCTTTGCCATCTCGGCCAGTTTGTCGCGGGCTTCCGTCGCCGCAAGCCGAACCGCGTGGCCCATGTGATAGGTCGAGCGCGAACCGAGCGTGGACATGTCGTAGGGTGTAACGTCGGTATCCGGGTGAATGACGATCACTTTATCCACACCGACGCCCAGCACCTCCGCCGCGATCTGCGCCATCGCCGTGTCCGAGCCCTGCCCCATGTCGGTGGTACTGCAATGAACAATGACGCTACCATCCGCATTGACGTTGACGATGGCCATGGAGGTTGTGGGTGAGATCGACGCCTTGAAGCCGACAGCAATCCCGCGCCCGCGCTTTACGGTGCCATCCCCCTTCTCAAATGGTCCCGACCAGTTCATCCGGCGGCCCAACTCTGCCAGCACGCCGTCGATCTCCGTATCTACCAAGGTGGTGCCAACCGCCTGGGGCCGTCCGTTCTTCAGGATGTTCTGCCGCCGGAATGCCATCGGATCGACGCCGAGCTCGCGCGCGATCAGGTCGGTGTGGCTCTCATACGCCCAAACCAGTTGCGGAATGCCGAAACCCCGCAACGCGCCCGCCGGTGGGCGATTGGTGTAGAGCGCATAGGAGTCGATGGAGACATTATCGATATCGTAGGGACCCGCCGCCGTGAAACCTGATTTCTGGGTCACGCGCGGGCCAATATCCGCATAGGCACCGCCGTTCCACCAGACCTCGCACTCGCGCGCCAATATCTTGCCGGACCCATCGATGCCGCTCTTAATGCGGAAGGTGCTCGGGTGTTTGGAGATCGTGTAGAACTGCTCCTCCATGGTCTGTGCGTATTTGATGGGCCGGTTCGCCAACAGCGCCAGCGCCGCCGCAAGGGCTTCCGTCTTGATGTAGACCTTGGCCCCGAAGCCACCGCCGAGGAACGGTACCCGGACCCGGACCTTATTCTCCGGCCAACCGAGCAGTCGCGCGATTTCGATCCGCACGAAGGACGGGCTCTGGCTGGAAGAGTGCAGGATCAAGCGGCCTTCGCGTTGCTCCGCCAAGGTCGCCATCGGCTCCAAGGGCGTGTGCATGGTCTGTTGGGTGCGGAAGGTATGCTCGAAGACATGCGCGGCGTCGGCGAACACGCCCTCCATCTCACCACGCCGCAGGTGATAATCGAGTGCGACGTTGGTATCGCGCCGCCCAACCAGATGCTTGAGGTCGGGGAAAGTGCCCGCGGGTTTCAGTTCTTCATGAACGATCGCATCCGAAGTCATAGCCTCGACCTCGTCGTAGACCGCCGGGAGTTCCTCGTATTCAGCGAAGATCAACTGCGCCGCTTCTTCCCCGATATGCGGATCTTCTGCCAGCACGACGGCGACAGGCTCGCCCACATAGCGTACCTTCTCCAGCGCCAGGATCGGCTGATCGTGGAAGGCTGGCCCGTAATAGGGCACCGGCATGACCTTCAGAATGTCCTCGCCCGTATAGACGCCTTGCACACCGGGCAGCTCCTCCGCGTCCGCCGTATCGATGGAGAGAATACGCCCATGAGGCGTTTCGCTGCGGAACACCTTGGCGTGCAGCATCCCCGGCAGGCGCATGGTGTGAATATATTCCGCCCGACCCGTCGCCTTGTCGTTGGACTCAAGGCGCGGGATCGACTGCCCGATGACCGTGGTCTGCATCGCCATCAGCTTTCCTCCCCATCGAGCGCTTGGCGCACGGCGCGCCCAACCGTCACTCTCAGCAATTCGCGCTTATAGGCCGCACTACCTTGCGGGTCGGAGATCAACTCCGCCTCCTCCGCCGCCGCGTCTCCGGCGCGCTTCAGAACCTCGTCGTCGATTGTGCCACCCGAGAGCAAACTTTCAGACCCGGTCATCCGCGTCGGCTTTTCCATCGCGGCGCTGACAACCACCTTTACTGCGCCCTCCAGATCAATCGAAACCGCGACGCCGAGCGCCGGCCAATCATCGGCCGAACGCGTCGTTACTTTCTTATAGGCCGCGCGCATTCCCGCTTGCGAGGGCACGGATAAAGACGCGATGAGCTCATTCGGCACCAACGCTGTCTCGTAATATCCCTGATATAAATCCTCAAGTGCGATTGTGCGCTCCCCGGACGGCCCCATCACTGTCACGGATGCACCGAGCGCGGTCATCACTGGCGGCAAATCCATATGCGGATCGCCATGGGCAAGACTGCCGCCGACCGTCGCCACGTTTCGCACCCGCACATTGGAGAGCGTGCGCATCGTGCGGCGCACCACATCGGGAATATCCGCCGATTGTTCCAGCGCCCGCAACGGCGTCAAAGCGCCAATAGTCAACGCTCCGTCCGCCGCCGCTGAAATACCGCGATAGGCTTCCTCGACCTCCGCCAAGCTGACTAATAGGCTCGGCTGAAAAAGCCCCAACTTCATCATCAGCATTAAGGCGGTGCCACCGCCCAAGGGCCGTATGGTCGGGTCGTCCGGGTCCAACAAGCCGACAGCCTCTTGCAGGGAGGACGGTTGCGCGAGCTCAAAAGGGATCATGTGGCAGCCTCTGTTTTCGGTGCCAAGAAAGCGTTCCGCAAATTCTCAGCGAATTGTTTTTCCATGTCCTTGGCTTTGGCCGCCAAAACGGGCCGACCGAGACTACCGAGCTTGCCGGTAAGCGACAAATCCGTCTCGTAGATGATTTTCGTACAGCCGCCCACCTCTTCCAAACGCATGACGGAACGGGCCGTAAGACGCCCCGCGATCTTTATTGGCCGCCCCTCGATCTTCGCCTCGATCAGGGTCGGCGCCTCGTCCCGCAACAGTTCCACCACCACCTCGAAGGCAACCTTAATATAGGCAACATTGCTTTCCATGATGGCGGTGTAGTGGGTAGCGTCCACCTCCTCGAGGTCCCGCACACCCTCGATGCACGATACGAAGAATCGGGCATCGCGAATCTTTGCGTAGACCGCGTCCCGGGGCACCTCCACCAATATTTCGCCGTTGAAATCCATCGCGTCAGTCCGCTGCACCTTTATTCCGCGCTCAGCGAGTTACATATAAACGATATGGGAAACGGCCATCGCGATGTGTCATAATTCGCGCACGACTTTCGATGGAGAGCATCAAATGACAGCTACAATCAAACCACTCCACCCGCATATTGGCGGCGAGGTCAGCGATATCGACTTGCGCGAACAGCTGAGCGCAGAAGATGTGGCGATCCTTGAAGCGGGGATGGATAAATACGCCGTCCTTGTCTTCCACGGCCAAAACATCACCGACGCACAGCAAACCGCGTTTAGCCGGAACTTTGGCGAGCTGGAACTACCGGGCAGTATCTCCAACATCACCAAGGAAGAGGACCGGCGCCTTGGTCCGGAAATGGCCGATGTCTCCAACATAGCCAAGGGCGGCAAACTATTCGGGCGGGACGACCGGGCGCGGATGTTCAATCTTGGTAACCGGCTCTGGCATTCGGACAGTTCGTACAAGGCCGTCCCGGCGAAATATTCGCTGCTCTCCGGCCGCATCGTCACAGAGGAAGGCGGCGAGACCCAGTTCGCTGATATGCGCGCGGCCTATGACGCGCTCGACGATAAGACCAAGGCGCTTATCGAGGACATGGTGTGTGAGCACTCGTTGCTCTATTCGCGGGGCTCGCTCGGATTCGATGATTTGACCGAAGAGGAGACGCGCAACTTTACCCCAGTGCGCCAAAGCCTCACCCGGACGCATCCGGTTTCCGGGCGGAAATCAATCTACCTATCAGCTCATATCGGCCAAATTCTTGGCTTGCCGCGCCCGGAGGCAATGTGCCTCATTCGCGACCTTACGGAAGCGGCCACGCAGCGGGAGTATGTGTATTCCCACAAATGGCAGCAATACGACCTGGTCATTTGGGACAACCGGCAGACCATGCACCGGGTCACTGCCTTCAACGACGTCAACGAAATTCGCGACATGCGCCGCACCACGGTGGCGGGCGACATGCCGACAGCGGAGCAGGTGGCGGCTTAGGCGAACCATCCTATCCCGGAAATGCACTCGCGTTTTCCGGGGACCTAGTTCGTCAGTGAGATTCCACTAAAACCGGATCCCGGCTCTTCGGCCGGGAAACGAACGCTGCTACGACAGCAGTTTCCGTAGGTAGTTCATTAACCCGATGACCGCGTAATTGCGTAACCGCGCGCGGTCGCCCGGTAGAGCCACCAGTTCGGTGAATTCCGTATTCCCCATGACGATACCGAGATAGACCGTCCCCCGACGCTGGCCGTCGGACGCGATGGCTTCCACGACCGCGATCCCGACATCGGTGCTGTAATCCGCCTGCGCCTTGCGGGCGGCTGCAATCGCGCGTTCCGGGCCGGTGCCTTGGTCGTGTCCGGCAGTGATCGTCGCCCCCCGGAATACCTCCAGCTGCCGGTCAATATCGCTGAGACGCGACGCCATAACACCACCGGTCAGGGTTTCCGCAACCGCGAGGGTCATGCCCTGGCGGCGCATGCGCTCAAGGACGACCGTTTCCATCGTCTCCTCGTCAATTCCGAAGACGATATCGCCAAGAAGATTGCGCAGTAATTGTTCTTCTGCCGCGAGTATTTCGCTCGCTGCTTCCTCGGTCGCGGACTTGGCGGTGATACGCACCTTAATCCCTTCGATACCGCTGGCGAGAAACGCCAGGGTGGGATTACCGATGCTATCCAATTGATCAATCCGGTCGCCGAGCTTCTCCGCCAATCCGGATTCACTGTCGCCCCAGGTCCGCAACGTGCGGCTGCGGATCACCGCTGTCTCGCCGGAGCGGCGCACTAGGTCCGGCAGGATGAAGCTCTCCATCATCTCACGCATCTCGTAGGGGACGCCCGGCACCGCGTAGATCACCTTGTCACCAACTGGGCAGTGCATGCCGGGGGCGGTACCCGGCATATGCGGGATCGGCTCAGCCCCGACCGGGATATCGGCCTGGCGGCGGTTGTTGTCCGTCATCACGCGGCCGCGCGATTCGAACATGTTGCGGATCTTGTCGACAATGGCTTCGTCGCGCACAAGCTCTGCACCCATGATGTGAGCCAACACGTCGCGGGTGATGTCGTCTTGCGTTGGGCCAAGGCCGCCGCAACAGATTACCGCGTCGCTCCGCTCCAGTGCCTGGCGAATACAAAACTCCATACGGTCGAAATTGTCGCCGACCTTGGTCTGGAAATGGGAATCGACTCCAAACATGGCCAACTGCTCGCCGATCCAGGACGAGTTCGTATCGACGATCTGTCCCAGTAATAGTTCCGTTCCGATGGCAACGACTTCGCAGCGCATATGGCGATTCCTTCTTCTATTTTTGGCGGGTCAAACCCGCGAGCGATATGGGTTCGAGCGACCCGTTCGTAAATCCCAGATCAAAATCCACCGCCGAGATGCGTGAGCGTGTATTCGCCTTTGATCGCCGAGACGACCATCAAATACAGCAGCATCCCACCGCACGCCACATCGAAGGACAGAATCGTCGATATCCAGCGCCGCAGGATAAAGATCGCAGCCAGCCAACAGATGCCAAGCACGCAAATATACTGCCAGGTTTCCATTACAGGCTAACCATCATTTGGCGGCCTCTTTGGGCAGAAAAATAGCGATGCCTACGGATTTCCCGTTTCTTGAGCCGGCCGCGACATTCAAGGCGCCGACGCCGATTTTATCCCGGTCACGCGCGAGGATCGGCGAACCCGAATCCCCGAAGGTGGCGTCGCAATCTTCTTGCAGCATGGGGTCGCGCCGTGCTGTGTTGGAGTATGTCTCGTTCACGTTCAGTACGTGCGGCTTGTCCTTGCTGTAACCGGCCTGAGCAATTTCAGTCCCCTTAAGTGCGATCATCGGCAAGAACCCAACTTTGTCACCGACAGGTTTCTCCAGCTCCAGGATCGCCCAATCCTCTCTCGAGTCCTTCTTGATGGCGGCAAGATTGGGCAGATCGGGATCGGACAATCGGTAGGACTTTACTTTTGAATGTGCCCGATACCGCGAAAGGCTGTAGGCGGCGAGATAGTCGATCGAACTTGGATTTGCCCAACGCCGAGACCGCTTGTTCCAAAAGCAATGGGCCGCCATCAGCACGGTGCTCTGCACAATCAGGGTCTCGGTGCAAAAACCGACACAGCGGCCGCGGACATTCACCCGGCCGATGGCGCTCCAAGGAAACTTCTGGGTCCGCTCCAACTTCCTATCGTCCGTTCCCCTGATACCCTTGAGGCGCAGTTTCTCCGCTGCCGAGACGCCTTGCGCGGCCACAATCAACAATATCGCTACCGCCACCGCTCGAAACATCGCCCTAACCTTTTTCCTTCGTTGCGGCGATTATCGATATTTCCCTGAAAATTGACAGACCACCCTTGAGTTCGATGAAGAATCGCGTCACCTTTTTCTATAAAGCTTGGCCCGGATATGGGATAATAAATGCCTTCGGCCCGGAGCCGCCCGGCATAACCGTGAGACAGGAAGCAAGCCATGCGCAAATACCTTCACATCAATTTGAACGATCGCAGCGTTGAAACCGAGGAGATGAAAGGCGAACAACTCGCGCGGGCGGGGCGCTTCCACATCGTAAAATCGATGTTGGACCGCGATCTCGCGAAGGTCGACCCGCTTGGACCCGACAATCCGCTAATCTTCTCGGCGGGGCCCTTCGCGGGCACCAACTTCTCCAACGCCAACCGTATCAGTGTGGGCTGCAAGAGCCCGCTGACCGGCGGCATCAAGGAATCGAACGCAGGTGGCACATTCGGCTTCGCGATGGGCCAACTTGAGATGTCGGGTCTCACCCTCTACGGCCAATCCGACGAGTGGGTGGTGATGTACATCCCAAAAGATGGCGACATCCAGTACATGTCCGCCGAGCCCTATTTGGGCAAAGGCGCCTTCGAGACCGCCGACATGCTGCACGAAAAGTTTGGCAAGAAAGTCAGCCTCTGCATCTGCGGGCCGGTTGGCGAATATGGCGGCCTCATTGCCGGTATCGCCTTCACCGATCCCGAAGGCCGCCCGACGCGGATCTCGGCGCGCGGCGGCGTCGGCGCCGTCATGGGCTCCAAAAAGGTCAAGGCCATTGTCATTGACCGTCACAAGATGCCCCAGTTCCACGACCGCCGGAAGGTTATGGACTCGGTCAAGCAATATGGCTCGATGTTGAACGAGGACGCGGCGATCAAGAACTTTTCCATGCTCGGCACCGCCATGGTGGCCGACATGACAAATCACATGGGCGGATTGCCGGTGCGCAATTTCTCGGATGGGCGCATCGTCGACACCAATGTGGAAGTCCACAAGATGGGCGGCGACTTCATCCGCGAACAGAACCTGGAACGCGGCGGTGAGACGACCCATGCCTGCATGCCGGGCTGCCAGATCCAATGCTCTAACGTCTATGCGGATAAGGACGGCAAGGAACTCGTCTCGCCGCTTGAGTACGAGACCATCGGTCTGCTTGGCACTAATTGCGGCATCAAGGAGCCCGACGACGTCGCCAAGCTTAACGCCATCGCCAACGATCTGATTATTGACACGATCGAGACCGGAGCATTGATTGGCGTGCTGATGGAGGACGGCCAGGCGGAATGGGCGGACGTGCCGTTCATGGTCCAGTGCCTCGACGATATCGCCAAAGGCACCGAGCGCGGCAAGCTATTGGCGCAAGGCACGGCGCGCGTCGGCGAGCATTTCGATGTGAAGCGGGTGCCCGTCATCAAGAAGCAAGCAATCAGCGCCTACGACCCCCGCGTGATCGAAGTCACCGGCATCTCCATGATGTTGACTGCACAGGGTGCCGACCACACGGCGGGGAACCTTCCAGGCTACGATTGCAAGGACAAGACAACCGAAGAACTGACCGCGGCAAGCATGGACATCCAAGCCAACTGTGCGGCGGTCGACAGTGTCGGCATTTGCGTCTTCGGGCGGTCGGTCACCAACGTCAATCACGACTTCATCGTCAACGCACTGAACGATGCGCTCGGCACGGAACTCGACACCAAATGGTTCTACGATTTCGGCATCGAGACCCTGAAACTGGAAGACGAGTTTAATGAGAAGGCCGGTTTCAATGCGGACGAGGACGAGCTGCCGAGCTTCTTCTACGACGAGAAGCTGGCGCCGACGAACAAACAAGCCCGCCACCACTTCGAGAAAATCCGCGAGCTGCGCCAAGACTGGTACGCGGAGCAGGCTGTCGGCGCAGACTGAGAGAGAGAATACCCCAACCCTAGCCCTCTCCTGCGAAGGGAGAGGGGGCGTTACCGAACGGCAACCTATGGTTTTCTCTCCCTTCGCGAGAGAGGGTTAGAGTGAGGGGGCGATGCCCTTACTTCACGCTTGAGAAGCTTGTCGGCTGCAGTATCAGATTTTCGACTTGGGCGACGATCGCGCCGTCGGCTTCAGTTTGTGCGCGCTTCTCAATCCATTCACGGTCGGCTTGGAAAGCGGCCCATTTTTCATCACGCTCAGCGAGCGATTCCCATTCGAGCAGGTAGTAGAGGTCTTGGTTCGAGCTACCGATGCCAACGGTCCAGAAACCGGCTTGGCGGATGCCATGGCGCTCCCAAATTTTTAGCGTGATCGTGTCGAAACGCTTCAATAGCGCCGGCAGGCGACCAGAAATGCAGTGATAGATGCGGAGTTCATGAATCATAACGGACTTCCCTAATTGGTTTTAGTATTTTGTACTATGATATAGGCCGTTGGGAGCAGTTGACTTATTTACCTTCTGTCCCGGATCACTTCACGTCCGGGATATGCCGACGAAAGGATTTTTACCCCTCATTTCCCAAGTGAGCTCGATTTGCGATGCCCCGATATGGAGGTTTTGTCCAAGATTCAATATGTTGAGGTGTTAATGGAGTGGTTCCCATGGCACACCCGATGGGTGAATCGAAACGGGACGGCCTTCGGGTCGATTTTGACCGCCGCTTGAAGCTTGAATTCCATGGTTCCAAGATCACCTCTGACGCTGGGCTACTCGCTTATCGCTAGCTTGACGATACTCTTGGCCTCACCGAGGTTACCGGAGATATTTTCTAAGACAGCCCTGCCGGTAAGAACGGATGGCACGGTATGGCGGGACAGTTCCGTCAGGCGGTGCTTGGTCGCCTTGGTGGATATGAAGACGTGAACGACGCCGACCGTCTCGGACGTGATCCCGCCATGCGGTAGATTGTTGGTTGCAAGGCCGTCGAAAGACGGCTGCGTCCGCCAGCCAGATGGGGCGTTTTGAGGCAGGGCTTCTGGCGAGAGATGTAAACGTTGAAGCCTTGACCGACATGAGCGGGGCATGGATCAACCGTGTTCATGACCGCCGTCCACCGAAGTGATCATTCTCGACATGGACAGCAGCGTCAGTCCGACCCATGAAGAACAAGAGGGAACGGCTTACAATGGTCACTTCGGCTGCACCTGCTAACATCCGCTGTTCCTGTTCAACCAGTTCGGTGACCTTGAGCGGTGTTCGCTGCGCCCCGGCAATGTTCATAGCGCCGACGGCTGGCGCAACGTTCTGGAACCTGTCGTCGAGCGTTACCGGGAACGGAACCTGCGCCACTATTTCCAAGGGGATGCCGCTCTTGCCTCGCCCGACCTTTGTGAATTTCTTGAAGGTGAGAATTACAAATACGTCATCCGTCTCAAAGCCAATAAAATTCTGCAAGAATGTATTGCCCACCTTCTGACGCGTCCCGTTGGCCGTCCACCCCGCCATGTGCGGCGCTATTACGCCAGCTCCAGCTATCAGGCCGGATTGTGAACAAGAAACGCCGCGTTGAAAAACGTCTTCCAGAAAATCTTGGTCTTGATTGATGATCTACGGCCAAGACCCGTCCCGGTGTAGGCCGGGGGAATTTAACGGTAATGTGACATTGCTGGGAGAGGTAGGTCTGGATAGCGGAAATCATCGAAAATAGCATTCAAAACAGCTTTAAATTGCCAAAGCTGGAAATGTAGTGTGGTTGGAGACGATAAACCTTTAAGCAATGGTGTGATTTTATATATTCATGCCGAGTCTGAAGATTACTTGGGAAATGCCGGTCTAAGTGTCGAATTTCCCGGGTTTCCGCCATTCTAAGGCAACATATCCGCCAAGGACGGATGCATTCCCGTGCTTTCACGATAGATGGCACATCATATTGCGCTTGATGCTTTAAATATTCACACATGTAGTGTTTAGAACTCGCATTGAATACACAAGAATTATTACACTGAATAGAGTCTAATTGGAATCAATTACTCTACAATTCATTAAATAAATTTGACTCTCAACCTGAAATATGTGACTAAGTAAACACAAAAAAAATAAGACTTGGGTAGCACTAACAATGAGCCAGGAAGCCATGCAGCAGAAAGCTGAGCAGGGAGAGATTCTCCGCATGACGGCAGAAGTCGTCGCGGCCTACGTCGGGAACAATTCGCTGTCGGCGACGCAACTACCGGAAGTTATCAATACGGTTTACGGCACTTTTAATCGCGTCAACGGTGCAACGACACTCGCTAACGGACAACCGCAAAAAGCGGCCATTCCGGTCCGGCGTTCGATCACGCCGGATTACATCGTTTGCCTCGAAGACGGTAAGAAACTGAAGATGCTAAAGCGTCACTTGCGCACCGTATACGGACTATCTCCAGATGAATATCGCGCGAAATGGGGACTCCCCACGGATTATCCCATGGTCGCGCCAAATTACTCGAAACAACGTTCCGCGTTCGCGAAAAAGATCGGCCTGGGTCGATCCGCAGCCGCGTAACGAGAAGCAATCATGTGTTATCGAAATGCCGGCCCCTGAACCGGCATTTCTTTGCCTCCTGAAAACTTAATACTAGCTTTTTTGGGGAGGGGTCTTTCGCTCCATAACCCGCTGAAGCTTTTGCAACCCGATCCGTTTTAAATAATCCTTGCTGCGCGCCGGATCGCCGACCAACGACACTTCGGTTCCACTGCGCTCGTCGATAGCAATCACCTTCACATAGGCGCCGATGCGTATGAATTCGAACAATACTGCGCCACGTCTTTGACCACTCAAGTGGCTAACTCCCGACCCAGCCCGACAAAGAGCGCCGTACGGACCGCCAGATCATGCATTTCATAGTGCTCCCGCCAATATGTGTGCAATCGAACCAACTCTAGTTTGTCCGCCGGTTGATCGACGACAATCATATTCGCATCGATCTCGGCCCCTGCAAATGATTCGAATACATCCGTTGCCCGCAACAAATTTATATGTCTGCCAAATTTGACGCGGTACTCCGCCGGCGGCATTTCGTAAATCGTCTCGAACGGTGACGTCCGATTGCGGTGATTGCCAAAATTTACCAAATGCATGAACCGTGCATCCGATGCGGAGAGCGTCGCGAGCGCCCGCAGCGCACCGTCGAGACCATCAATATGTTCGAGGCACGAATTCGACATTACGATATCTGCCGTAAATCCAGGTGCCGCTTGCTCAAGACCGACAGCTTCCACCTTTAATCTATCCGCAAGACGGGTGCGGAAAGTGTCGTAATCCATCAGAGGGCCGAAAGCTTCCACCAGCGCCGCATAATGGGGTCGCAGATACGCTTCCTCCACCGCAGGATCGTCGAACGCGCCTTCAATCCAATCAGGGTCTACGCCATAGACCTGAGCGGCTCCTCTAAAGATGGCCATCGGTCCGCAACCCGCGAGCGGCCCGGGACCGATCTCGATCACTTTACGGCCGGTGAAATCAATCGGTTGCCAAGCGATCTGCTCTTCAAGCAAAACCTCCTGCGTCTGGAAAAACCCGAATAATCTGTCTGGCTTTAGGTCTTTCGGCGAGTGTATGATTTCGGCCACGCGTGACGCTCGCTTGTCCGACCAAGGCAATCGATTGGCGATTTTCGCATAGACTAGGCGCGGTGGCAGCTCGCGCACCAATTTAAGGCGATGGGCAAAATTACCGATAGCTCCAAGATTCATCGCCGCCCCATTTAGATCGCTGACCTCATTCCGCTTCACAATCGCGCTATCTTTGGAACCAATCCTCGAGAGATATGGTTAGACTACTTACCGACACAGAATAGACCGCCCAGCGGCAGAGGGAAACGATGACGATAAAAATCTCGCGGCGCCACGCACTCATACATTCCAGCGCCTTCAGCACAGCGTTTCTCACCGGCATGCAAGTGCCGTCCGCTTTCGCCAAATGGTTGGCCGAGACCCCTCACCAACCGGCAGGTCCGTTCTATCATCCGTTCGAGCCGCTCTCCCTCGACAACGATCTGGTGCTGCGCGAAGGTCGCGATCAACCTGCCGATGGCGAGATTATCTACCTCAAAGGCATCATCCGCGACCAAACCGGAAAACCCATACCAAAGGCCCGCGTCGAGATTTGGCAGGCCAACGCTTATGGCCGCTACAACCATCCCCAGCACGCGAATTCAACCCTTAAGATCGATCCGAACTTCCTCGGGTTCGGTCATACATTGACCGATGAGACCGGGGCTTATCGATTCCGTTCCATCAAACCCGCGCCCTATCCGGACAGCGCCGCATGGATCCGGCCACCGCATATTCATTTCGCCGTCTTCCCGCCGGGTGGGCGCGAGTGGGCGACACAAATGTATTTTCACGGCGAAAAGCTAAACGCCACTGACTTTTTGCTGCGCCGCCTGCCGAATGATGCCGACCGCGCACGTGTTATCGTTGATTTCCGACCGGTGCCAGATGCACCGGACCCGAGCGCGGCATTAGGCGAGTTCGAGATCGTTCTCGGCATGCCAGGTGTCACCCGCGACAAAGCATAAGCAGACCTATTGTTGCCCAGCCACACATCTCTATAGTTCGCCGCGCTGCTCATCGAAGGTATGCGCGTGACCCCAACAACCGGCAAATCCGCTATTCCACCGAAGGCCATCCTGCTGCTGGTCCTGATTACGCTCGCGTTCGGCTCCGGCTGGCCGATCATGAAATACGGCGTCGTCGAATTACCGGTTCTTACTTTCCGTTGGTTGACGGCGATTTTGAGCGGTGTTGGCGTGCTCACTCTCGCCTGCATCATGGGGCATCGGCTACGCCTGTATCGTGAAGAAATCGGCATCACCTTCGTCTGTGGCCTCTTCAACGTCACCGGTTGGTTCTATTTCTCGGGCCTCGGTCTCACCATGCTCAGCGCTGGGCGGTCGACAATCCTCGCCTATACGCATCCCCTCTTCGCCTTTCTCATCGCGCTCGCGATTGGCCACGATCGGTTATCGCCGCGCCGGGTCTTTGGACTGGCCTGCGGTATGGGTGCAGTCGCGGCGCTCTCCGCTCGGGATTTTTCCACCTTCGGCGATCTACCATTCGGCATCTTGGCCATGCTGGCGGCGGCGGCGTGTTTTGCGGCTGGAGCTAATCTGCAAAAGCGGGGGTGGCGCACACAGTCGACGGTCCTTGCTGGATGGCAGCTTCTGCTCGGCGGATTGCCGTTGCTCATGCTCTCGCTGATCTTTGACGCCGATCCTTTCGCCAACTTCACGATATTGGGCGTCGGCGCGGTCGCCTACACGGTTCTTATCGGAAATATGATCGGCTTCGTGTTGTGGCTTAAACTACTGGAATTGATCCCCGCGCCCATCGCCACCTTGAGCCTGTTGCCAGTGCCGATGATCGGCATTACATCTGGCGTCATCATCCTAGGCGAAAGCGTTGGATGGCAGGAGGGCGCAGCATTAGCGTTAATTACCATGGCTCTGGCCAACACGCTGACCCTACCATCGCTCGCGGCACTTAAAAAACGCTAGAAAACCCCGCCGCCGCCGAAGCCTTGCGGCCCACCGCTGAAGCCCTGGCTGCCACCCCAAAATCATTCAAGCCAGCCCAAAATTTCGTTTGCGGTACGCAAGTCGTCCTTCGATACGGTATCCGGCCCCATTGCCATGGCCTGCCGATTGAACACGTCCTGGAGCTTGCCCCGCACCTGCAACCCCTTCTCCGATAAACGCAGACGAGTGGATCGCTTATCATAGGTGGAACGTTCTTGAATAAGATAGTCGGCTTCGACCATCTTGCGGACATTCTAGGATGGGTTCGAGCTGATATAGCGGCCACGGTAAGTCAACTCGCCAACCGTCACATCATCCTGGCCGATGTGATAGAGGACGACGGCTTGCGCGTCGTTGAGAGCACGCACCCCGTCCAAATCAAGTTTTCCGCACCATGGCCAAAAACTGGCGATGCAGCCGCTCGATCATGCGAATAGCGCTCAAATACTCGTCGATCTCCAGTCCCATCTCCTGTGGCGTGGTTGCCGCCCGAAACCTACTCTGCCTTCGAGCCTCTTAACATCCGGATGATACCCGAAAAATCATCCCCGTCGTTGCCTTCATTGCAATACATGCTGAACAACATCGTCGCCGCCGCACCCAGGGGTGACGACACATCTAGGCTCTGCGCCGCATCCTGGCTCAATTTCAGGTCCTTCAGCATCATCGCGCCCGTAAAGCCCGGATTATAATCCTTGTTGGCCGGTGTTGTCGGGACCAGTTCTGGCACCGGGCAATAGTTCGAGAGTGCCCAACTGCCGCCAGACGCCGTGCCGACTATATCAAACAATGTTTGCCGATCGAGCCCCAGCGCATCAGACAGATTAAAGGCTTCGCTGATACCGATCATGTTGATCGCCAGCAGCATGTTGTTGCACGCCTTCGCGGCCTGCCCGGCACCAGGACCACCGGCATGGAAGATGTTCTTGCCCATGACATCTAGGAACGGCTTCGCCCGGACGAAGGTTTCCGCCGAACCACCGCACATGATGGTCAAGGTGCCCGCTTCGGCACCAGTGACGCCACCCGAGACTGGCGCATCCAACATCTCGTATCCGGCATCCGCCGCAGCTTGGTGCATCTCGCGCGAGGTCGCAACATCGATGGTGGATGAATCGATCAGCAAAGTGCCAGGATCGATGCTCGCGAGCACTTCGCCACTGCCAGCATAAACGTCGCTGACATGGCGTCCCGCCGGCAACATCGTGACAACGGCTTCAACGCCGCTCGCCGCGTCGGCCGGGCTCGATGCTTGCGCAGCACCCGCATTCACGATCCGGCTCAAAGTCTGCCCAACCAGGTCAAACGCCTTTACCTTGTGTCCGTCCTTGATCAGGTTCTGGGCCATGGGGCCGCCCATATTGCCGACGCCGATGAAACCGATTTTCGCCATGAATTCTCTCCCTCAGATGTCGCCGCCCATGATACGACGAATTATTTTGCGATTATTCTATGCGCCCCGCCACGGTGGAGCAAAGCCGTTGATCTCACATGCTCAAGCGGGAAACGTCAGGTCACGATTCCCGAGAGGTTCGAAATACTTCTCCACGTCGCGCTCGGATAGATCGGAAAGCGCCGCCGGTGACCATTTTGGCGACATGTCCTTATCAACAACAACAGCCCGAACCCCTTCGAAGAAGTCGCCGCCCTCCATCAGGTGCTGCGACATGCGGTATTCCATGATCATGCAATCGTCGAAATTCAGATGCGCGCCCATGCGCAATTGCCTGTGGGAGATTTTCTGACTGGTCGGCGATTTCCCGGCCATGATGCAGAGCTGTTTCTCCGCCCATTCGCCGCTTTCCCTTTCCAGAGCCACGATGATCGCTTCGACCGAATCGCCCGCGAAACATCGGTCGATGGCGTCGCGTTGCAACGCGAGGGGCGCTTCGCCCGGCACTTCAGAGAATCGCGCGACCGCTTCCTCGACACCACTGCCACCGCGCAAGGCGTCAATCAGCCCGTCGTGCCGGTCGTTCGGGATATATGCGTCGCAAATACCCGCATAAACACAATCCGCCGCCTTGAGCCGCGCGCCCGTCATCGCCATAAACATACCGATTTCGCCCGGCAAGCGGGGCAGGAACCAACTTCCCCCCACATCCGGAAACAGCCCGATGCCCGTCTCCGGCATTGCGAACATGGTGTTAACGGCCGCAATACGGGTACCGGCGTGGACGGACAAGCCAACGCCACCGCCCATGGTAATGCCATCCATAAGCGCGACATACGGTTTTGGATAATTGTGAATGCGTCGATTGAGGCGATATTCCTCGCGGAAAAATTCTTGGTGCACCGCGCATCCGGGGGTGCCGTCATAGAGCTTCTGCACGTCGCCGCCAGCACAAAAGGCCCTGTCAGCCGCTCCTCGCACCACAACGGCGCGTACCGCGTCGTCCGCTTCCCAAGCCGCAAGCTGCGGATCGAACACCCGCACCATATCGAGGGTCAGCGCGTTGAGGGCGCCTGGGCGGTTCAGCGTGACCTCCGCGACGCCGTCGCACAGATCGAATAGTATTTCCGGATCATCTGTCATGCGGGAGGTGTATACGGATTCATCCGGAAAACACCAGCGCCCGCAGTTGAAATCCTCAGCAGCGTAAACGACACTTTCATTGAATGCGCAGCAGGCTCCTTTAACCGTCGAGCAGTTTCCGCGAAATGATCAGTCGCATAATCTCGTTTGTCCCTTCCAAGATCTGATGGACGCGCACATCGCGGAGATGTCGCTCGATCGGGTATTCCTTGATATAGCCGTAGCCGCCGTGCAGTTGCAGGGCGTCGTTGCAGACCTGAAACCCGGCATCGGTCGCAAAGCGCTTCGCCATCGACGCATACATCGTCGCGTTCGGATCTCCGGCATCCAGACTGGCGGCCGCACGGTGGACCATCAGACGGGCGGCTTCCAGTTCGGTCGCCATGTCCGCTAGCTTAAATTGCAGCGCCTGGAAGTCGGCGAGCCGTTGGCCAAACTGTTTGCGCTCTTTCATGTAATCGCGCGCCAGCTCTAGGCATTTGCGTGCCGCACCGATGGAGCACGAAGCGATATTGATACGCCCGCCATCGAGCCCTTTCATCGCGATCTTGAACCCATCTCCCTCCTCGCCAATGCGATTGGCGACCGGGACCCGGCAATCTTCAAATATGACAGCTGCGGTCGGCTGACTGTTCCAGCCCATCTTGTGCTCGCGCTTGCCGAAGGAGAGGCCGGGTGCGTCCTTCTCGATGGCGAGGCAGGAAATCCCTTTCGGACTGTCGTCGCCGGTGCGCACCATGGTCACGTATACGTCGCTGCTGCCGCCCCCGGAAATGAATGCCTTGGCGCCGTTCAGCACATAATGATCGCCGTCGCGCTTCGCCGTGGTTTTGAGCGCCGCCGCGTCGGAGCCGGAGCCAGGTTCGGTCAGGCAGTAGCTCGCAAAATGCTCCATGCTCATGAGCTTGGGGAGGAACCGCGCGCGCTGCTCGTCATTGCCGAAGCTGTCGATCATCCAGCTCGCCATGTTGTGGATCGAAATATAGGCTGAGGTCGACGTACAGCCCGCTGCCAACTCTTCGAAAATCACCGTCGCGTCGAGCCGCTTGAGGTCGGAACCGCCATGCATCTCGCCGCAATAAATACCGGCGAATCCTAGCGCCGCCGCCTGGCGCAATTCTTCGATGGGAAAGATTGATTGCGCATCCCACTCGGCCGCGTTCGGCGCGAAAACATCTTCCGAGAAACTCCGCGCCGCATCCTGAAACGCGCGCTGGTCTTCATTTAGTTGGAAATCCATATGACCGTGCTCCCTTGCCGCCGGATGATAGGCAGGGGCGGAGACGAGTCAATCGCGTGTATGGGTTCCCTTAAAGCGGATAGTCCCGTGTCGGATCGATACCGCAATCCACGATAAACTTCTTGATCTGCTGGACTGCCTGCTTCAGCAAATTGTGCTTTGCGTGATGGAAGGCGACCGTGTGACCGTTGAGTTTCACCGCGATCTTGCTGTGCTGGCGCTCCTCGATCTCCGCGCCGAGTTCCTGGAAAACGCTTTCCACCTGTTTGAGCGAGATATTACCGCTGATTGGGTGGGCAAAAAGTAAATGTAAGATTTTGCAGTGTTTGTGGTTCACAGAGATGGCTCCTGTTGTTAAATCTCCCAACAGGGTAGCCGAAGGCTGTTTCACGTTCATTGACCCGGATCAATTGCCCCCGTTGTCACGAAACCGCACCGCGCGTAAACTCTAGCAAATCGTTATTTTAGGAGCCGAGCCATGTCCGATCCAAAGATCGTGACGCCGCCATTCGGGCGCGATGAGACCACCATCAATACCGGAACCGTCAGCGAGACACCGGGACGCTATCCGACCGTTCGCATGCGCCGCAATCGCAGCAACGACGCGGTGCGCCGGATGGTGGCGGAGAATAAACTCTCGGTCGACGACCTGATCTGGCCGATGTTCATCGTCGACGGCGAAAACCAGCGCCAGCCGGTGGACTCGATGCCGGGCGTAATACGCTATTCGACCGACGTCATCGCGGAGGCGGCGAACGAGGCATTCGAGCTCGGCATTCCCGCGGTAGCACTGTTCCCGTTCACGGACCCCGACGCGAAAACGCCAGACGGGCGCGAATCCCTCGATCCGGAAAATCTCGTCTGCACCGCCATCCGCAACGTGAAAGCGCAACTACCTGAGATGATGGTGGTCTGCGACGTGGCACTCGATCCCTATACGAGCCACGGCCATGACGGCGTCATGGACGGAGAGACGATTCTCAACGACGAGACCGTCGATATTCTCACCAAGCAAGCCTTCAATCAGGCCGAGGCCGGCTGCGATACCATATCACCCTCCGACATGATGGACGGTCGCGTCGGCGCGATCCGTCAGGTGCTCGATGCCAGCGGCTTCGACGATGTGCGGATCATGGCCTATTCAGCGAAATACGCGTCGGGCTTCTACGGCCCGTTCCGCGACGCCATCGGCACCAAGGCGGCGCTAATCGGCGACAAGCGCACCTATCAAATGGATCCGGCCAATTCCGACGAAGCCATGCGGGAAATCGCCCTCGACATCCAGGAAGGCGCGGACATGGTCATGGTGAAGCCGGGCATGCCGTATCTGGATATTGTGCGCCGGATAAAGGACAGTTTCGGCATGCCGACCTTCGTCTATCAAGTCTCCGGCGAATACGCGATGCTGAAGGGCGCGGTTGAGCGCGGCTGGCTTGATGAGAAGGTAGTGCTGGAATCACTTTTGGGATTCAAGCGGGCGGGTGCCGATGGCGTGCTAACATATTTCGCCGTGGAAGCCGCAAAGAAGTTGAAGGCAGGTTCTTAAGCGCTAGCAAACCGCCTCGAAGAATCGGCCAGCGCAAACACAATGCCAGGGCGTCATGCCTTGGTTGCTGTGAAAGCCAACGTGCCCGCCGCCGGGTGCCATCAGCAGACCGAGATTGGCATTCCGGGACCAATCGAAACGTTCGTACGGCTCCCGTCCAATCCAAGGATCGTTACTGGCGTGGATCAAGAGCGTCGGCACCCTAATATCAGTCAAGAATTCCTGCGCGCTGTTTTGTCGATAGTAATCCGCTGCCCCTTCGAAGCCGTTCACCCGCGCCACGATTCGGTCATCAAATTCGAGAAGACTGCGCGCCTCGCCCAATGCCGTCGCCGGATCGTCGGTCAATCCGCTCTCGGCCCATTGCGCCTTCATCCGCTTCAGGAGCCAATTGTGATAGACGGCGTTGCGCCGCCGCATTAATCGCACCGCGGATTCCGCGAGATCGATCGGTGTCGAGACAGCGGCGGCCGCGCGTATCGGAAAGTCGGGGCCGAATTCGGCCAGGAACTTCAGAAGCATATTGCCGCCAAGCGAAAACCCTATGAGCAACAAACCGGACTTGGTCATTGCAGGGTCCAGCGACGCCAGGACATCGCGCAAATCTTCCGTCCGCCCCGCGTGATAATGCCCGGTCGTCGTGGCGGCCGAGGGATCGGAGCCACGCAAGTTCAAGCGAAGTACGGGAAAGCCAAGATCGTTCAAATGCCGCGCCGCGACCACCATGTTGGTCGCTGTCTCGCACCCGGTCAGGCCGTGGATTAGAACCGCGAGCGGCAAGCCGTCCTCGCCTGGTGTCAGCCGTGCGGCCAATCCCCCGCCATCCGCCAGGGGCAATAGCAAGCGCTCTCCCGCGAGATCGCAGGGGCCACGGCCACCGCGCCGCGCAAAGAAATTCCGCAGTGTCTGTAAATCGCCGCCGAACCAGGGGCCGCGTTCTTGAAATACGGGGAACTCGACCTTAAGCGAAGGTGATGTTCTCGATTCTTCTATCGCGCTCATCACCCCCACCTTAACCCTCCCCCGCACGCGGGACAGGGGATGTTACCGAGTGGCTGGATGGAGTTCCCTCTTCTGCGTGCAGGAGAGGGGTAGGGTGGGGGCTCACGCCGCCAGCCATTCTTTCACCATCGCGATTTGGGCCGCCGCCATCAACGCCGGCGCGTGGCCGCATCCCGCGACCTCCACCAGATCGGCTTTAGGGCCGCGGCGGGTCATTTCCTCAGCGTCTTCCCGGCGCAGCAGGTCGGAACTCTCGCCCCGTATCACCAAGGCCGGACATTGGATCGCGTCCCAATAGCTCCACATATCGGCATCCTCCAACGGTCCGGCACGGAAGTTGTCGCCGATTGCCGGATCGTAGCCGAGCGCCACCTTGCCCCCCTCAAGCTTGCGATGACTGGTCTCTGCCATGTGCCTCCATTGCCCATCGGTCAAATCGCCGAAGGTTGCGTGTGTCTGGCGCAGATAAGCTTCCAATGCCGCCATATCGTCAAAGTCGGGCGCGGCGCCCGTATAGCTCGCGATACGCTCGAGCGCCGCTTTCGGCAGGAAGGGGCCCACATCGTTGACGATCAATCGCTTGATCGGATTGCCCGGGATCGACGCCATCAACATGCCGAGAATGCCGCCCATCGACGTGCCGAGCCAATCGACTTCCCGCACTCCCACATGCGCCAATAATGTTGCGAGATCGGCCAGATAGTTCGGATTGTAATAGTGCTTACCGCTCGATAACCAATCGCTTTGGCCACGCCCCGCAATGTCCGGGCAGATGATTCGGTAACTCTCCTCCAACGCGGAGGCTAAGACATCGAAGTCGCGCCCGTTGCGCGTCAATCCGTGAACGCAGATTAACGTCCGCGCCGCATCCGGTGAGCCCCATTCTGTATAAGCAATTTTATGGAACCCGGTTTTCCCGAGGCATTGGACGGATTTTTCTTTCATCGACATGACGCAACTTTCCGGCGTTAATTATGGACAGTTACTGAATTCGCAACTTTCCCCGACAATGCAAGAACCGCAACAAACGACGAATTAAGTGTCCGTCGCCGAATTCTTGTGTCGACTGCAGAACCACCTGCAGTCCGGGCGGCGCAATCATCATCTCTACTCCGCGGCACTTCGGCCGGCCGCACCGGCGAGCTGATGGGCGACGAGCTGAGCGTAGAGCCCACCCTTGGCCAAAAGCTCATCATGAGTGCCGGTCTCGATCACCCGGCCCTCGTTCAGCGCCACGATCAGATCGGCACCCCGCACGGTGGAGAGGCGATGAGCGATGACGATGGTCGTGCGATCCGCCATCAGTGCTTCCAAAGCTTCGCGGACCGCCTGCTCGTTGACCGCGTCGAGATGCGAAGTCGCCTCGTCCAAGATCAATACCGGCGCGTCCTTCAGAAAAGCCCGCGCGATGGAGACCCGTTGGCGCTGTCCGCCAGAGAGCCGCATACCACGCTCACCGACCATGGTCTCCAAACCCTCCGGTAGTCCAGCAACAAAATCGCCGAGCGACGCTTGCTCGAGCGCATGCATCAACGCGGCTTCATCCGCGTCTGGGTTGGCGATCAGGATGTTGGCTCGCAGCGTATCGTTGAAGAGATACGTGTCCTGGGCGACGAGCGCGAGTCGCCAACGAAGATCGTCGAGCTTGTAGTCTCGGAGGTCATGCCCGCCGAGCTTGATCGAGCCCTCCTCCGGGTCCCAGAATCGCATCAGTAAATGCGCGATGGTCGTCTTGCCGGCCCCCGAAGGTCCAACGAGCGCTATCGTCTTCCCAGCTGGTGCGTCGAACGTAGTGCCGTGGAGTGCCCGGCGGTTCCCGGCCTCATATTGAAAGTCGACGGTGTCGAGCGCTATCGGCACACCGCCCTCGGTCTTCAAATCCGCCACACCGGGCCCATCTGATACCGGTACCGGCTCACTGTCGACCGCGTAGAGCCGCCGCGCAGAGCCCAGTGTATCCGCCAGCTGCCGTCCGACATTCGAGATTTCCGAAATCGGCAGGAACGCGGCCATCGAGAGTAGGGTCAGCAGCGGCATGAAACCACTTTCCAATCGGCCTGCATCGACGAGGCCTGCGCCCGCAACCACGACGGCAAGGCCGCCAAGACCCGTCGCCACTTCCAGCAAGGAGGTCTGAAAGGTCAGATCACGGAAGAATGGCAATCGCACGTGATGGTGATTCTCGGTTCGCTCGATCAACTCAGCCCGGCGTTCGAACGTGCGCTGGAAGGCGATGATCTCACCCAGGCCCTGGATGGTGTCGACCGCATGCGCATTCAATTCACCCAAGGCTTCTCGTGCCCGCGAGCCTAACTCGTCGATGCGCCCGCGCATCAGCACTGGGTTCAGCGCGACCAGGACCAGGAACGGCGCCAGCGCTGCTGCCAGCACCCAGTCGAAGTAAATCAGCACACCAACGATGATGCTCGGGATCAGCGCCGCCACGAAGGCAGGGGCCACCGTGTGGGCGAAGAAATACTCCACCGTCTCCACATCGTGCGTTGCCATCGCCACCATATCGCCGGTGCGACGTCGTACCATATAGGCGGGTGCCAAGCGGTCGAGCTTTTCGAAGAGAGCGATCCGCATTT
>CAJWTF010000026.1 GCA_913046825.1 uncultured Rickettsiales bacterium
GATAAGGTTCTGCCTCAGTGATGAAGTTAATAGTCTGCGGAAAACGTATTCGTCTTCTGGCGCTATAAGTCGCGGGATACGAACGGGGTGGGTAAGCCCTAGGTAAAAGATTTTAAAGCGCGTCGAAACTCTCGCATTTTGTTATTTATCGTAAACTGCCATGGTCTTTCCGTGAAGGGTGCCGATCCTCTGAAATTCCTCATTATCGTGAACCATATTTGTGCGGAGCAATCATGGCATTGGCCCCGGCGCCCGGCCACATTGAATCAAGCAGTCAACATAACAAATCAATTGGGGTATGATCCCCGTGGATGAGAGCAGAATAAGAGGTTCGCGATGGAATTCGAAGTGCGACCGCTGACCCCGAAGATCGGTGCCGAAATTAGAGGGCTAGATCTTTCGGAACCGTTGCCAGATGCGATCATGGCAAAAGTGCGCAAAGTTTGGCTCGACCATGTTGTCGCCGTTTTTCCCGAGCAAGATGTTGATGATGAACAACATATCGAGTTCAGCAAGCAGCTTGGCGAACTTGAACTGATTAATATGGCTGCGCTGCAGATGGATGGTCGCCCGGAAATTTTTGAGGCCACGAACCTGGATGCCAACGACAATATTATGCTGGATGAGAACCCGGTGTTGGCGATTAACCGAGGAAACCAAAAATGGCACTCGGATAGCTCGTTCAAGACGGTGCCAGCCACAGCGTCGATGCTACACGCCTATATCGTGCCGAAGGAGGGAGGCGAGACCGAATTCGCCAATATGGCGGCAGCATATGACGCGCTTGAAGATGAGACGAAGCAACGTTGCGAAGGACTCATCGCAATCCACGATTTCTACTGGTCACGTCGCGACGTCAACGAGCAGGCCTTGACGCAAGAGGAACGTGACGCTATCCCGCCGGTGCGTCACCCCTTGATCCGCGTCCATCCAGAGACCGGGCGTAAGGCGATCTATGTGGGCTCCCATACGCGGGAGATCGAAGGTTGGGATTTCGAAGAAAGCCGCACTTTGATTGACAGTTTGATCGAACACGGCACACAGGCGGAATTCACCTACCGGCACAAATGGAATGCTGGCGATATGGTGCTTTGGGACAATCGTGCCGTGATGCATCGAGGCGCGGCCTTCGAAGATCAAAAAGTGAAGCGTCGGCTGCACCGGACCACCATCGCCGGAACGGGGCCGACCCTCTAGTCACGTGGGCGTCTCGATTACCGGTGCTGGTTGCATTAAGCTCGTTTGAGGGATGTGAAAATGCAAATGACCACCGGGCATCTTGCTGCCCGGTGGTCATTTTATTCAGTGAGTCGTACTCTTATCGTCCGCCGAATTATAAATAATGACGGGCGACCATCGCCTTACCTTTCTTGGCGGTATAATCCTCCCAACGCTGCCATGTTCGCTGAAGAACGGTATCGGCCCGATTGGCTCCGTTGGATTGAGAATTCATCCCGTTTTTCCATCATGTTCGCTCCTTTTTAGCGTTGATGGCAGCCGATGCTGCTTGTCCTGTATATCCTCTTAATTGAATTTTCTAACAACCGACGATTTCTCATCTATGGATTAGAAATATTCACCTGTTTACGGCATGACCTCGTATTCGGGGGCAGCCCCCGTAATTGGGAGGGGATGAACAATCCTGGAATATGGATTGTAATTCCTAAGAATGTCGATGACGATGTGAAGATCGCGGGAGAGAGCAAATGACAATGCAAGTGACACCGCTTGACGCCAGTTTTGGTGCTACGGTCGAGGGTGTTGAATTGGCGACGATCAATTAGGATGCATTCGCGGCGCTGTATGAGGTATGGCTCGACTACGCTCTGCTAATTTTCCCCGGCCAACATCTCGACAATGCCAAACAGATAGGTTTCGCTAAACGCTTCGGTGAACTGGAAATTGATCTGGTCGAGCTGAGCAATGTGAAGGAAGACGGCAGCCTGCGCCTTGGCGACGACGATGACATGGTGAAAATTCTTAAAGGCAATATGAGTTGGCACCACGACAGCACTTATATGCCGGTGCAGGCTAAGGGTGCGGTCTTCCGGGCCGAAGTGGTGCCGTCCGAAGATGGGGAGACTGGTTGGGCTGATATGAGCGCCGCCTACGACGCGCTATCCCCGGAGATGCGCCGCCGGATCGAAGGCCTCTCTGCCCATCATTCGCTCATACACAGCCAATTGAAGGCGGGCTTTTCGGCGAAGGATAAGGAGGACAGTGAATATTTCGGCTATGGCCTCGATCAAAAAGGGGCGCCGCTGCGCTCGTTGGTAAAGACCCATCCAGGAACTGGCCGCAAGACCCTGACCATTGGCCGTCACGCTCATGCCATTCCCGGACTTTCGGAGACGGAGTCGGAGGGGCTGCTCGACGAACTTCTTAATTTCGCCTGTCAGCCGCCCCGAATTTATCATCACAGCTGGACCCCGGGCGATGTTGTTTTGTGGGACAATCGTTGCCTAATGCATCAATCCCGTCCTTGGGACATGAGCCAGCGGCGTATCATGTTCCACTCGCGCCTTGCGGGCGACCCCGTGAGTGAAGGGGGGGCTAAGGCGGCGTGATGTCAAAAGCCTATCATGGTTTCGATTTGCCGACGACCACTTCCCGATAGGCGATATAGATACCGCTAGCGGCGATAATGGAGGCTCCGACCCAAGTCCAGGTATCGGGAAATTCACCGAAGACGGCGAAGCCGACCATCGCCGCCACCAAAAGTTCCCCATAGAGATAAGGTGAGACGATTGAGGCGGGGGCCTGCTCCAATGCCTTGGCCACAAAATACTGAGTGACGCCGCCGAAAATACCGACTGAGACGAACAAGGCCCAGTCCTGCCAACCGATGGGGGCGACGATGATGTACGGCATGGCGCAGCTCATCACTACGGCGGCGATTAAGGCGGTATAGACGATCATGGTCTCAGCGGAATCGCGGTTCGACAGTTTGCGTGTCAGAACCTGATAGATCGCAAAACTAGCAGCGGAGAAGACCAACAAAGTGACGCCCCATCCGCTGGCATCGAACGTCGGTGAAGCCATGCCGGGACGGATAATGACAAGGGCCCCTGCAAACCCGACGAAGACCGCGCTCCAACGGCGAATACCGACCTTCTCACCAAGGAATGGCGCGGAGAGCGCTGTCACCATCAGCGGTGCGGTAAACATGATGGCGGAGGCTGTGGCCAGGGCGACCGTCGAGAGTGCGGCGATATAACATCCGTTCGAGGCGAACATTATGGCTGAGCGCGCGATCTGTATCGATAGTTTGGCGCTTTTGAACAGCCGCCACCCTCGGCCCGGCCAAAAAACCGCGGTCATGGCGACGAAATGTCCGGTGAACCGCGCCCAAACGACCATTGCCAGTGGGTATTCCACGGTCAGTGACTTCGCCATGGCATTCATCACCGGCATGATGAGGATCGCCAGGCACATGAACATGATGCCACGCGCCAGATTTTGGCCGAATTGCGGGGTGTTTTGCGGGGGGCTCATTTGGAAGGGTGTCTCATGCTGCGGCATGTACCCTGTCAGTCCCTTGACGCTCGAACAAGGATCTACGATATTTCCGTGATAACATTACGAATTCGTAATAAAAATCAGGCCGAGTTTACCATGAGTTCGATGAAGCCCCAGCGCTGCGCTAAAGCGGTTGGGGAAACCATCGCGTGGTCATCGTCCAACCACTCCACACGAAACCGTTTTGCGAGAGCCTCCGCTGCTTCCGACGCTGTCTCATCGATATGGGGGTCGCTGCGTCCAAATTGTAATAAGCAAGGGGTTTTTAGCCATTGTTCGGAAGATGCAACAATATCCAGCGGCCTCATACCATCAATCCGGGTGTATGCGACTTCGCTCTTGAGGGACGCTCTGAATTTCCGAGCCGAAGGCGCGCTGCTTTCACGCCGATAACGGCTGATTTCCGGGATTGCACCGACCAGGACGATTGCGTTGAGGGTGAATCCGCGCGTGGCCGCCCAGGCTAGTTGCCCGCCGCCATTATTGCGCCCGATAGCAGCGATCCTCGCATCCGGTTCGGCGTTGCGTATATCGTCGACGGCTTGGGCGACAATATCTGCGACCGCGTTGAAGTGCGCCTGGCGGTTGTCGATCGGATGGCCGGAAAAGGGCGGCAAAGTTAATTCGCGCACTGGTATGTCGCGACGGACGGCTTCGGCCTGGTCTTCCTCAAACGTGAGGGAATCGGCTCCGGGGATGAGGATAACCTGGCAAGGATTGTTACGTGTCATGATCCGCATATGCTTTATTCAAACGAATGGCGTTCGCACGCTTCTCGCATCCTAGCGGAGGTGTGGGACCAGAGGGAGGGCATTAGATGAAAAATCGGATGGTTGGCGATTTGCAAATTTCACGGGTACACGAGCTGTTTTTGCGCGTGCCGACGGGCGATTTTTTCCCCGACACGACTGACGCGGATTGGGCGCCCCACAAAGATTGGTTGATCGCAGAGAAAGCCCTTAATCCCGAAGGAACGGAGATCGTCCTGCCGGTGCAGAGCTACGTGGTTCGCACCTCACATCACAACATTTTGGTCGATACCTGTGTCGGCAATGACAAAAACCGGCCCAACCGCGAAGGCTGGCATCTGAAGACCGATGACACCTATATGCAGAGCCTCGCCGCCGTCGGGCTGAAGCCAGAAGATATAGACTATGTCATGTGCACCCATCTGCACCACGACCATGTAGGCTGGAACACCAAGCTTGTCGATGGTCGGTGGGTTCCGACGTTTCCGAACGCTAAATATCTGATGTCAAAAAAGGAATTGGATATTTTTAAGGCACAGGAAGACCCTGCGGCCTCGTTATCGCTGATTGACAGCGTGTTGCCGGTGGTCGAATCCGGTCAGGCCGAATTGATCACCAGCGACTACGCGCTTGATGACGAAGTCTGGCTTGAGCCGACGCCGGGTCACACCCCCGACCACTTCGCGGTGAGGTTCCAATCGAAGGGGGCCGGCGCTGTTGTGGGTGGAGATCTCATGCATTGCCCCGTGCAATGTCTGCATCCGGAATGGCGCGCGCGGCCTGATTTCGATCCCCCCCTCGCGAGCGACACACGCCGCAAATTCATGGACACCTATGCGGAGACGGACACGCTGGTTTGCATGATGCACTTCCCGTTGCCATCGTGTGGCGGGTTTAAGCCGCAAGAAGGTGGGTTTAAGTTCACATACGATACGCAGGATTGGTAAGACTAAATTCTGCCGTCGATGAAGTGAAAAGCCCGCGCACCGGCTTCGATTGCCAAACCGCGTAGGCCGGCAAATGGCTCACTCGGGTTCGGCGTGAGCGGAAAGGGGAGTGCCTCCTTCTCGCCGGTTTCGAAATATTTGGCGACAGCTCGGCCGAAGACGGTGCCGGGGCCAATGCCACGACCGTTATAGCCGTAAATTGCCAATCCGTTGCGTCCCACTTCGATGAGACGCGGCAGATGGTCTTGGGTCATGGCGATCCGTCCGTACCAGGTTTCTTCCCACGCATCTTCCGAGATTTGCGGGTAAATCGTACGCAATCCGCGGACGGCCCAATCCTTATGAAGTCCGCCGCCGCTATCCAGTTTGCCGATACTGCCGAAGATAAGCCTGCCGGCCGCATCGAGGCGGAACGACCTGAGCACCGGATGCGTGTCCCAGGTGCCGTGTTTTTCGGGCAAGATTTCGGCCAAAACATTATGGCTTAAAGGCCTTGTTGCGCATTGGAAATAAAAATACGGCACGGTCGGATGTCGGGCCTGGTCGGCGCCTTCGCCATATCCACCAGTGGCGATAAACAATCGTTCCGCTGAAAGCGTTCCCGTGGGTGTCTTTATCGTCCAGCGGTCGTTTCCTTGGGAGATCGATTGCGCGGGCGATTGCGTGTAAAGGCGTGCGCCCGCATTGAGCGCTGCATGGGCGAGCCCGCGAACATAGGCCAGTGGTTGGATCGTGCCTGCCCGTCGGTCGAGCATTGCGCCGTGATAAGCTCTGGTGCCGGTCTTGGAGATCGTGGTCTCGCGGTCGAACATTTCGACCGGTGCAAAGCGTTTGCTCCATTCCTCGCATCTAGCGCTAAGGTCCGCATATCCTTTTGCCGAATGTGCCATGTGCAAAGTGCCCGCGCGCTCGGGCTCGCACGAAATACCAAATTTTTCGATCAAATCGAAAACGACCGAAGGTGCGTTACCCAAGTCTTCGATCATCCTTTCACCGGCCTCGGGGCCTAGCATCTTGATCATATCGGGGAGTGGCACCCAGAGACCGGCATTGACCAGGCCTGCATTGCGTCCGGATCCGCCGAAGCCGAACTCGTTGGCCTCCACGACGGTCGCCGATATCCCCGCTTCCGCTAAGTGCAGTGCCGAGGAGAGCCCCGTGAAGCCCCCCCCCACGATGGCAACATCGGTTTCTATTGCTTCCGCCAGTGCCGATGTCTCGGGCGGTGGTGGTGCGGTCGCTGCCCACAGGCCGTGGCTCTCTGGTTGGAGCTCCATTAGAAAGGGACGTCCCCTTTGACGGTGATCTTGTGGACGCAGCGCCGCACACCCTGATAATCGTTTAGCGCGTAGTGCTGGCAGCAGCGATTGTCCCACATGGTCAGGGTGCCAACTTCCCATCGCACCCGGCAGACAAATTCGGGCCGGGTGGAATGTTCCATCAGATATTGTAGGAGAGGCGTGCTCTCGTCGTCCGTCATGCCGTCGATGCGGATTGTATGCGAACCAACATAAAGCGCCTTGCGGCCAGTCTCCGGGTGAGTGCGGATCAACGGGTGGACGGAGACCGTCTGGACATCGGGATCCGGTTCCTTTTGCGGGGTCGTCGCTTGGCCTGTTTGCGCCAGCTCGGCGCGGGTCTTGCCGCGAAAGTTCTTGCGGCTGTTGCCGTCGTTGACGCCGTTCAGGTCGGCTAGCATTCTCTTCATGCCGTCGGACAAAGCGTCATAGGCGAGGTACTGGTTCGTGAACATTGTGTCGCCGCCAAAGGGCGGCATCTCACGGGCGATCAGAATCGTCGCCTTGGCGGGGGTCGCCGTGTACATCTGGTCGGAATGCCACAAATTGCCGTTATTGCGCTCCGCCATCTCTGTTTTTAGCAGTTGCAGAATTTCCGGATAACCATCCATTGGGGCATTGAAGGGGTGGATGTGTATTTCGCCCCACCGGCGTGCATAGGCGAGGTGATCATCCGGCGTCATGTCCTGTTTGCGAAAGTAAATTACCTGATATTTGAGCCAGGCGCGGTGCACTTCCTCGAAGGTTGCGTCGTCCATGTTCGCGAGATCGACACCTGCGATTTCAGCGCCCAAAGCTCCGGCAAGCGGAATAACTTCAATTTTCGTGTAGTCGTTCTGGCGTAAGGCCAGCGTAGAAGACGTACTCATCCGTTCAATTCCCGGCTATTCGTCATGAAACTTTATCTTACACGTTAGTTAGGGCGCTCGTGGAGAGAGCGAACCCAGCACTAAAAAAGATTAGACACCTCTAAGTTTTGGAGCACCAAAAGGTCTGGATCTTGTTGGTCTTTCGTTGTTTTAGCGAAAGGAAGATGTCGTCCTCGTGCGGGGTATTTTCAGAATAGGTGCTGGATCGCGCTTACTCGGCGATCCTAAAGTAATTTAAATTGATGTCAGTCAGATACCACATTTCCCTAATGACGGCGCTGGTGATCCCTATTCCGATTGCAGTCTGGCCACATTCGCGAATTTATGATGATTTAGCTGTGGAGGTCTCCGAACGAAACTTACTTGTCGCGGAAAATCTTGGACGGGTGCTCGAGCGTTACGACCGGGACGTTAAAGCTGAGTTTCGGCTGTTGGTTCTAACCGTCGCCGATGGCTTGGATCCGGCGAAAGCGCATGTGCTGCTCGAGAACCTCGATTTCCGTCACATTTGACTAGCCGACCCCAAAACGCGCCGGGTGCGAGGCTCGATCAGCAGTGACGACGTCACTTGCCCGGAATTCGTTCCCGCGGATCACATGGTCCGATTTAGGAAAATTGCCGCGATTCGAACGCCAATGTTCTCCGGTGTTCTGACGGGTCCAGATGGTATGAGTTTCGCGTCGACGATCGCGGCATCGGAATTGATGAAGCGGTTAAGGAGTGTTTGTTCGAACCATTTTGGCAGGTGGCGACCGCACAGATAAATGCGCAGGACGGTATTGGCTTAGGCTTGTCGATCGTGCGGCAACTCATGGAATTACATGGTGGACGGGTTCATATGAAATCGCGCGACGGCGGCGGTGCGATTGTTACTCTTGAGATTCCCCCAGACCGGGTCATCCCCGTATAAGGGGACACGTTCTAGAGCACCGCCTCACTTTTCAATGCGCCCAAGATCAAATATCTAAATCCCGTAACAGAAAGAGAATGGACGGGCGATATGTTGAAAACGAAATTCACCGAGGTCTTCGGCATTGAGTACCCCATTGTTCAAGGGGGGATGCAGTGGGTTGGGTATGCGGAACTTGTCGCTGCCGTAGCCAATGCGGGCGGTCTCGGGTTTATAACCGCGTTGACACAACCGACGCCGGAAGACCTGACTAAGGAGATCGCGAAATGCCGCGATCTCACGGATAAACCCTTCGGCGTGAACCTCACCATCCTGCCGTCCTTGAACCCGCCACCCTATGTTGAATATCGCCAAGCGATCATCGAGGCAGGTGTGAAATATGTGGAGACGGCAGGCAACAATCCGCAAGATCATTTGCCGGCGTTTAAAGAGAATGGCGTCAAGGTCGTCCATAAATGCACGTCGGTGCGGCACGCGATCAAGGCGGAATCGATTGGCGTCGACTGCGTGTCCATCGATGGGTTTGAATGCGCCGGTCATCCGGGCGAAGACGACGTGCCGGGTTTGATCCTGATCCCGTGTACTGCCGATAAAATTTCGATTCCGATGATCGCGTCCGGCGGTTTCGGTGACGCGCGGGGCCTCGTCGCGGCTCTGGCACTGGGGGCGGATGGTATCAATATGGGAACACGTTTCATGTGCACCCAGGAAAGCTGCATCCACGACAACATAAAGCAGCAGATCGTCCAGAACAGTGAACGCGATACGAAACTAATCTTGCGGACGCTCCGCAATTCCGCACGGGTCGCGAAGAATGCCGTGAGCAGCGAAGTCGTTGAAATTGAGGATAAGGGCGGCGCGACGATCGAAGATTTGCGCCACCTTGTCGCTGGCAAGCGCGGCAAGCACGTGTACGACGAAGGCGACCCGGATGCTGGCATTTGGACCGCCGGTCAGGTACAGGGTCTGATCGACGATGTGCCGAGGGTAAAAGAACTGGTCGACAGGATTGTCCGTGAGACCGAGGAAATTATTGGCCAACGCTTATCCGGTGTCTTGTCGAGTGCTGTAGCGTCTGAATGACGACTTGCGAGGTTGGGTCCGGACGCTAAATTTGGACTCAGTGATGTCAACCAACCGAGAAAGAGGACACGATGGCCCTACCGGAAATCGGAAGCGTGCCACCGGCTTTCACACTGCCCAATCAAGACGGGCAAAACGTGAGCTTGTCGGATCACGCTGGCAAACACGTCGTGCTGTGGTTCTATCCACGCGCGTTCGGCAATAATTGAACAAAGCAAGCCAACGGGTTCCGTGCTAGAGCCCAGGATTTTGCCGATAAAGACACCGTCGTTTTGGGGATCACCTTCAGCCCGGCGGAGGATTTGAAGAAATGGCGGGACGAAGTTGGCCTGCCAAGCGAACTTCTGTGCGACATCGATAAATCTGTCGCTATTGCTTACGGCGCCGCTGAAAGCGCCGATCAGGAAAAACCGTCTCGTATTGGGATCGTGATCGGTCCGGATGGCAAGGTTGTTAATGCCTACACTGTGGACGATGCTGAAGGGCATGCTACAACGGCGCTTGGCGATCTGTCGTAACGAACGCATTGCTCCCGCCCGCTTTCAAATTCAGGGCGGGCGGGGTGCATTTTCGCGAAGCGCGTTTATCCCGCTCAGGCGGAATTATTGAATCGTAAGATGGAAGATGTTTCGAACGCCATCGCTCGAAATGCGGCGCTGCACCCGGAGGCGACTGCACTAATCGTCGAAGACGAAACTGTTACATGGGCTCACTTCGAACAGCTTGTTGATCGGGCTTCAAATTATCTTGCTCTTCACACACCTGGCGACCGTTTAGCACTTTCCTTACCAAATTCGATCGACCTAGCGTTCGCTATTTTCGGTTCGATCCGTGCGGGAAAAGCCATGCAAATTCTCGATCCGGCTTGGCCTGCTCCCCTGATGCGAAAGGTCCTGGATCGGCTTCATTCCGATTTCGTGCTGAATCCCTCCAATGTAAGTGCGTTCAATCGCCATGTGTCTTCTGAGGATCAATCGGGGATGGGAATCGATCGGCAAGCCGATCCTTTCACACCGTTCTATACCGGCTTCACCTCCGGCTCCACGGGAATACCGAAGGGGTTTCGGCGCGATCAGAACTCTTGGCTGGAGAGTTTTCGCGGCGACCGCGATTTGTTCTCTTTGTCCGCCACTGACGTTTTTGTGGCACTGGGAAGTCTTACCCACTCGCTCTTTATGTACGCGTTGGTACGGGGCGTCCACGCAGGTGGTACGACGGTCTTATTCGCCCAGTTCCGGCCCGACCGGATAGTGCGCCGTATAGACGAGACGCGGGGCAGTGTCGTCTACGGTGTGCCGACGCAATACGACGCTTTGTCGACGGTAGCGGAGCGGAGCGGCAAGACGCTTTCAAATGTCCGACTGGTGCTGTCGTCGGGTGCTAAACTGCCGGATGACCTTAAGGAACGATTACGCTGTGTCTTCCCCAAGGCCGAGATTTGCGAATTCTACGGCACGTCCGAGCAAAGCTATGTGAGTGTCGCGCGGGATGGGCAAACACCGGCCGGATCCGTAGGACTGCCCTTTCCGGATGTTTGGGTGACGATCCGTGACGACAACGGCGCCGAATTGCCACGCGGTCAGATTGGCCGTGTCTTTGTCGAGAGTATGCTCATGTTCCAAGGATATGAGTTGGCGGAAAATCCAACATTGGAGCGCATCGGGGAGTCGTTGTTCGTCGGAGACATGGGGTATCTGGACGAGAATGGCTTTCTTTACCTGACGGGCCGGTCCGATAGGATGATCGTTTCTTCTGGAAAAAATATTTATCCGGAAGAGATCGAGGCCGCCTTGATCGCTCATCCGGATGTAGCGATGGTGTGCGTTATGGAGATCGAAGATGCACGGCGCGGTGACCGGCTGGTCACTGTCGTGAAGCTTGGACCGGAATCGATGGCGACGAGCAGTGCGCTGATCGCGTGGTGTCGCGATCGATTACCGCTCTATAAAGTGCCGATGGTTTTTTATCGACTGTTGGATTGGCCGATGACCAGCTCTCGGAAAAGCGACTTGCCGCGCCTACGTGAGTTGTTGAATGGCGGAGATTTGAGGCGATTGCCGTGAGCGCTGCCTATATCATTGCGGGACGCCGGACCGCCGTGGCGTTACGAAACGGCGCGTTTGCCGAGATTGAGCCTGCCGATCTTGGTGCCGCGGTGATACGCTGTGCGCTCGAAGATGCGAACCTACGAGTGGATCAGGTCGATGAAGTAATCCTTGGCAACGCCCTCTACGGCGGCGGGAACCCCGCGCGCGTGGCCGCATTGGCGGCGGGACTACCAGAGAGCGTAAGCGCCATGACAGTCGATACCCAATGCTGTGGCGGGCTGGACGCTATTGCGCTGGCGGCCGCGCGGGTCCGCTCCGGCAGCGCCGATATCGTGATCGCGGGTGGCCTGGAAAGTTACAGCCGTGCGCCCATCCGTCAAAGACGCCCGAAGCATCGGGGGGAAGAGGCGGAGAGCTACGACCGCCCCCCATTCACGCCCTGGGCTGAGCGAGATCCGGATATGATCGATTCCGCTGCTGCTTTGGCAGCTCAACTGAAAATTCCCCGGACACAGCAAGAAGAATACGCAGTGGAAAGTCACCGCCGTACTGGGAAAGACACCGCAGTTGAGGGTGAGTTGGTGGAGTTCAATGGATTGGCGCGAGACGAATTCACCCGGCCTTTGTCACTTGCCGTTTGCCGTCGCCTGAAGCCTTTATCCGGCGAGAATGAATACGGCGTGACGGCGGCCACGACGGCGGTCGAAGCGGATGCCGCCGCTGTTGTTCTTGTCGCCAGCGAGCGGGTAAGGGAATCCGTTATCGGGAACAGTGTGTTGATACGCGGCGAAGTGTCTCGGGGGGATGATCCGACTTGCCCGGCGTTGGCGCCAATAGCGGCGGTTCAGGATTTGTTAGACCGGTTCGGGTTGTCGTCCGCCGACATCGCCAGGACGGAGATGATGGAGGCCTTCGCCGTCCAAGCGCTGGCGTGTATCAAAGGCATCGGACTAGCGCCGGATAGCGTCAATCAACGGGGCGGCGCTCTTGCCTGGGGTCATCCAATTGGAGCATCTGGCGCTATCCTCGCAGTTCGCCTTTTCCATGATTTGCAGCGTGCGGCGCCGGGCGAGCTCGGGTTGGCTGCGATTGCCGCCGCAGGAGGACTTGGCAGCGCGATGTTGCTCGAAGCGGTTGGTGCGTGATGATTAAAATCTCCGCCCCATCCGAATTGGCCAACCATATCGGAGACGACTTTAAGTCTGGCGAAAGTTTATTGGTATTGGATGAACTGATAGAAGCGTTTCTAGAAATATCAGGGGATCGACAGTCAATTCATACGGCTCAGGCTGAGGAGCGAATTGTACCGGGGAATTTGTTGATCTCGCTTATCCCGCGTCTGCTTCAGTCGTGTCTGTCTGTTAGCGACTTCGAGCGGTGCGTCACCGTGAAGTACTCCGAAATCCGTTTTAAATCACCCCTGATTGCGGGCGAGCGCCTTACCCTTTCCGGACAAATTTTCGATGTTCGGGAACGTGCGGGTGATACGTTCGTGACCACCGATGTGTCGCTCTTGGAATCGGACAGCGGTCGGCTAATCCTCACCGCCCAGGTGACCGATCTTTATGAGACGCGGACATCCAGCGACTAAGGCGTCGGTGCATCCTCGCGGATCAATCCCTCGCTCTTGAGTTCGGCCCATAAGGCTAACGGAATATCGTGAGCCATGGCGGCAACATTCGCCTCAACTTGCGCCGGACTGTTGGCGCCTGGAATGACGGTGGCAACCGCCGGGTGGTGTAGAGGGAATTGCAGGGCGGCTGCCGGCAGTGGGACCCCATGGCGCGCGCAGACAGCAGCAATGTCGCGTGCTTTCGTCATGATGGTGTCCTCGGCAGGTTGATAGGCGTAGAGCGCGTTATCCGTCGGCCCGGTTGCAAGAATGCCCGATGAGAAGACCGCGCCGATGACAATTCCCACACCGCGTGCCTCGCACAATGGCAGGTCCTCGTCTAAGGCCGGTTGGTCGAGTAGGGTATACGGCATCGCCATGAGGAAATAGTCGATATCGCAATACTCAAGAAACCGGGGGATCAATCCGGTGAAATTCATGCCGGCCCCGATCGCGCCGATCTCGCCGGAAGAACGCAGTTCCGCCAAGGCCTCAAACCCACCGCCGTCGATGAGTTCCTTGAACGCGGCTTGGACACCTTTCTCTGATTTCTGATGTCGCCAGTCCAGGTCATGGATCACCAGGGCGTCGACCGTATTGATGCCCAACCGCTGCAAGCTTTGTTCGTAGGATCGCAAAACACCGTCGCGGGTATAGTCGAAGCGAAGGTCGAAATGCAGACCGCCCTTCCAGCGCGGAAATTCGAAACTCGCCGGATCCGACGGGCGCGAATAGACACGACCGACCTTGGTTGTCAGACGAAAGTCGGCGCGCTGTCTTTGCCGCAAATAATGACCAACGCGATGTTCGCTCTTTGTGTTGCCGTACCAAGGGGCGGTGTCGAACAGGCGCACGCCCGCATCATAGGCAGCGGCAAGGGTCGCTTCCGCTTGGGCTTCCGGAATGATTTCGTCCGGGTCGCCCATGGTCCCACCGCCGAATCCCAATTGTGTCACCTCGACCGATGTACGACCGATCTTGTTGAGCTTGAACGGGTTCATGCCGCTATACATCCAGGCGGTAGGAATCGCCGTCCTTCTTTAAATGGCCCGCCGTCGGGGTCGCGAAGTGGGTGCCGATCACTAATGTCGGCGAGCCGGCCAATTGCTCGTACATGGAGCGGCGCGTGGCAATTGCCTGGGCCGGGTCGCTGTCGGGCGCCGAACTCCATTCCGGATGGGCAAACTGACAGGGATGGTGGAGGAAGTCACCGGTGATCAACGCGCTCTCGCCGTTGGATTCGATCAATACGCTGGCATGTCCCGGCGTGTGCCCCGGTGTCGGCACCAATTTCACTTCGGGGCAGAGTTGATGATCTTGCGCTACCAAATCGACCAGTCCCGCATCAAAGACAGGTAGGATAGAATCCGTCATCAGTTGATCCAAACCTTTGCGGTCATGGGTTTTCCAATGATTGAACTCGACCTCGCCATAGAGATAGCGAGCATTCTCGAAAGTCGGGACCCATTTTCCGTCGACCAGCATCGTGTTCCAGCCGACATGGTCGACATGCAAGTGGGTACACATAACGTTGTCGATACTGTCACGCGGGTATCCCGCCCCCTCCAAATCCTTGAGGAACGAGGTCTGCAGTTTATTCCAGGGCGCGACGTCGCGTTCCTTGTCGTTGCCGACGCAGGTGTCGACGACGATGCGTCGATCTGGGGTTTCTACCACCAGCGCATGGATGGCGCCCCTTAGGCGACCTTCTTCGTCACTGAAATGGGGTTGCAGCCATTTGATCTCACGGACGAGCTCGCGTTTGGCGCCGGGGATGATCCGGCTCATACCGCCCGTGGCCTCAATTTCAACGATGCGCGTGATCTTCACGTCACCGACTTTCCAGACTTCCCCTACCATCGCGCATTCCCTCGATGAACCAGTGTTACCTTTAGGATAAGATCGGTGGCTTTGACGGAAATAACCAGCCTTGCCCCGGAGGCACATTCCCCAACATTCCTTAAAAGGGAATGGTTCCACATGATCAGGACGAGGAAGAAGCCATGAGCGCTGCCGTTGAAAGTTCGCCGTCCGAGGAAATTCGCGCCAAACTCAATCACCCGGTGGTTGATTGCGACGGCCATTATATCGAGTTCATGCCCTACTACATGGATTTCGTGAAAGAAGTCGCCGGATCGGAGATGGTTGAGACCTTCCGGCAAAACCGGATCGGCCAGGGGCGTCTATCGCCCTCCGCCTGGCACAATATGTCGCGCGAGCAGCGCCAGCATCAACTGCGATGGCGTCGGCCGTTCTATGCCTTGCCAACCAAATTGGTAAAGGATCGGGCGACCTCAATGATCCCGCGGCTCCTGTATCGGCGAATGGACGAGCTCGGTGTTGATTTCAGCGTTCTCTACCCGACTTTCGGGCTGGATATGTTGTTCATTAAGGATGCTGAAATTCGCCAGGCTGCCTGTCGTGCACTGAACAAGATGAACGCGACGGTTTGGGCGGAATTCTCCGACCGGATGGCGCCAGTGGCAGCGATTCCAACCACCACACCGGAAGAAGGTGTTGCCGAGCTGGACTATGCGATTGGTGAGCTAGGCCTCAAGGGCATCATGATTTCGGGTAATGTCCACCGCTACGTGCCGCAAGTTGAGGAAGAGGCCCCCGAATGGGCGCGCCATGCCTTGTGGTACGATCACATGGCGATGGACAGTAAATACGACTACGACCCGTTCTGGGCAAAATGCGTCGAGCATAAAGTAGCGCCGACCTCGCATGCGGGACATCAAGGCATCGGCAGCATGAAGTCAATCTCAAGTTATGTTTACAATCACATCGGCAGCTTCAATCACGCCAATCACGCTTTCTGTAAAGCCGTCTTCCTGGGTGGTGTGGCCAAACGCTTCCCGACGTTGAAGTTTGGCTTCTTAGAGGGCGGTGTTGGCTGGGCCGTTAATTTGATGGCCGATATCATGGAGCATTGGGAGAAGCGCAATAAGAACGCGATATCCAACTACGATCCAAAGAACCTGGACACCGATGCTATGGCGGATTTCTTTCATGAGTACGGTGCCGATATGATTGCCGGTAAGGAAGACAGCTTCACGAGCTATCTGGAAACATTGAAGGCGGATTTCGAGAACCCCGACGAGCTGGACGAGTTTGCTGCGTGCGGGTGTGAGAGTCGTAACGCTATCCGCGATCAGTTCCGCAACTTCTTCTTTGGCTGTGAGGCGGATGACAGTATTAACGCCACGGCTTTTCAGGGTGAGAAAGACAAACATTTTAATGCGATGTTCAGCTCGGATATCTCGCATTGGGACGTTCCCGATATGCGGGAATGCGTCTCAGAGGCGTATGAGTTGATGGAGCACGGACATCTGAACGATGAAGATTTCGAAGACTTTATGTTCGTCAATCCGGCTCGGCTTCATGCGGGCATGAACCCTGATTTCTTCAAGGGCACGCGGGTCGAAGCCGAGGTCGAGAAATTGAAGATGGATGGTCGGCTGGGTTAATTTTTAACGAACCCCTCACCTTAACCTGAAACGCCTCTTAGGCATTTAGCCCACAAAGGGAGAGGGGACTATAGATTGCCTCCCGGTGACATCCCCTCTCCCCTTGTGGGAGAGGATTAGGGCGATAGGTAAGGGAACGAGATACGTATGAAAGACTTTAATGGAAAGACAGCGGTCGTCACCGGCGCTGCAAGTGGAATTGGGAAAGCCTTATCTTTGGCCTTCGCAGGGCGCGGTGCGAATATCGTGATGGCGGATGTCGAGGCGGCCTCGCTGGAAGCAGCAAGATCGGAAGTCGCGGCGACTGGTGCTGAAGCGATCGGTGTGCCAACGGACGTAACAAAGGAAGATCAGGTTGAGGCGCTGGCCGATACTGCGTGGGATCGCTTTGGCGCCGTTCATGTTGTCTGCAACAACGCGGGTGTCTTGATCCGTGGTAGCATGCTTGATGCCGACCGCAAGGATTGGGAATGGATTCTCGGTGTGAACCTGTGGGGCGTCATCCATGGTGTCCGCGCGTTTGCGCCGCGCATGGCGGCGTCCGGCGAGGAAGGCCATATCGTTAACACCGCGTCCGAGGCCGGGCATTTCGCGGGAGACGGTTACAGTGTCTACAACACCTCGAAGTTCGCGGTCGTCGGCCTGACGGAGAGCCTCGCGCGGGACCTCCGGAACACGAAGATTGGCGTCTCAATGTTGTGCCCCGGGCAGGTAGAGACGGGCATTTTCACCAATACTAATCGGCCGTCGGATTTTCAAAAGGACGCCGCGGAAATACCAATGGATCGTCGCGTCGCTGAGAATGTCATGGAGCCTGCGGATGTCGCGGCAAAGGTTATTGCAGGGATTGAGGCAGGCGCGATTTATGTGTTCAGCCATGAGGATGAAGGCCGCATGCTGATCGAAAAGCGCCATGCCCGATTGATGCGTTCGGTCGGTGGGTAGGAGATGGGCGTCACACGCGAGGTTGCCGAATTCGTTGCGGAATTGAAGTATTCTGACCTGTCGCCGCATCTCATCCAACGGACAAAAGATCACATTCTAGATCAATTGGGCATTCAAATCGGTGTGTCCCGCAAGCCCTGGCTGAAACTTGCGGTCGACTACGTGATGACCCAGGGGAACAAGCCGGAATCTAGTATTGCCTGTTGTCGCGAAAAGGTATCGGCGGAGAACGCGGCCTTCGTGAACGGCACGTACGGCCACGGCTTTGAGATGGACGACGTTTATGCGCCGGCCTTGGCGCATCCGGGCCCAGCCGTGGTGCCGGCCGCGCTGGCGATTGCGGAGCGGGACGGTTGCTCTGGCGAAGATTTCCTGTTGGCGGTCGTCGCCGGTTACGAGGTGATGGGTCGTTGCGGATACGCGTTATCGCCCTCGCAACTCTATCGCGGGTTCCATCCGACCTCGGCGGCAGGCCCACTTGGTTCTGTCACCGCGACCGGTAAACTGATGGGGCTAGATGCCGACACTATGGTCCATGCGCTCGCGGTCAGCGCCAGTTTCTGTTCCGGTGTGACGGAATGCTACAAATCCGGTGGTGAGGTAAAACGCTATCACGGCGGCATCGGGGCGCAGGGGGGCATTCGCGCCGCGATGCTGGCGAAAATGGGCCTGACCGGGCCGAGTACAGTTTTGGAAGGCCCGCTCGGCATGCGCGCTTTCAGTGATACTTACACGCCTGAAGTTATCACCGACGGACTTGGCGAGCGTTTCGTCGTCGCCGATATCTGGACTAAAAAATACAGCTGTAACGGCATGATCCACGCGCCGGTCGATGGAATTGAGGCGATCCGCGCGCGGCGGCCCTTTGGCGCGGCGGATATTGAGCGTATCGATGTCGGCTCCAACCAACACGCGGTGAACGAGGTCGGATCTATCCGCCTGCCAAAAGATATGTTCGGGTTTCAGTTCTCCATGAATTACGCTCTGGCGTTACAGGTCGTGAAAGGCAGCAACGACTTTGATGCTTATATTGAGGAGAATTTGCGCGACCCGCAGATCGTGTCTTTGGCGGAATTTATCTTTACCGACACGGACGAGGAAGTGCAGTCCTGGTTCCCGGAGACGTTGGGTGCGCGCGTCACCATCAAGTTCAAGGATGGGAGCGTCGAGGAAGAACTGATCCGCGATTGCCGTGGTTCGCCCGGCAACCCAATCACGGCAGAGGAATTGGAGACCAAGGCGCGCAATATCGCGAGCATGTCGATGACGGCGGATAAATTCCAGGGCATCATTGATGCGGTGCGCGGTGTTGATACCATGCCCAACGCGAGGAAGCTCGGCGACCTGTTGCGCGACTAAGATCAAGAACGAGGAACGAAGAATGCCGCGTCGAACCAAGAAGATCCCCCGCTACTTCGAGGATCTGAAAATTGGAGAGTGCTGGGAAGCGCCGTCGCGTACCCACACCGAAGCGTTGTTCTATGCGTTCCAGCTGGTCAGCGGCGATAATCGACCGCTGCATTACGACATGGAGTATTGTAAGTCGCTCGGCCTGCCTGGGCTGCTGGCTCATGGCTATCAAGTGCTCGCGCAATGTGCGCCTGGGGCGTCGGATATGTCGCGCGGTGAGACGGAAGTCCGTATCCTCGGTATGCTAGAGACCAGCGCCAAATTCTTGAAAGGTGTCTACTCGGGCGACACGCTTTATCCGGGATTGGAGATCGTTGAACTGATCGAGCAGAACACCACCGGTGTCATGGTGTTGCGCACGACGGTGCATAATCAAAAAGACGAGCTTTGTCTCGACGGTGAGTTGCGCATGTTGGTTGCCAAACGCGCGCGCGACGAGGCCGCGTGAGCGAGCACGCCAACGCTGCGCATATTGGGTGTTTCCTGCGTGATGCATCCAGTAAACCGTTATCTGTGGAAGTGGTCGACGCCGCCAAGAAATGCCTGGTGGATTGGTTGGGTGTCACGATTGCCGGTAGTCGGGAGCCGGTTGCCCGCGCGGCCAAAGCCTATGCTGGCTTGGAAGATTCCGGATTGCCGATTATCGGCGCCACACCGGATGCGGAGAAAGCGGCGCTGGTGAATGGCGTCGCCGCGCACGCACTCGATTTTGATGACACTCATATCCCGACGGATTCACATTTAAGCGCAGTGACTTGGGCTGCCTTGTTGGCACTGGCGGACACGGAGCGGGGCGAAGGAGATATTTTGCTGCGGGCCTTTGTCGCCGGTTATGAAGTCGCAGCGAAACTTTCGGGCCGCCGCTTTGGCTTCAGCTTGCAGTTCCGCTGGTTCCATCCTTCCGCAGTTATCGGAAGATTGGCGTCGAGCGGGGCTGTCTCTGTCGCGATGGGCCTGGATGAGTGCCAAGCGGCGCAAGCGGTGGCGTTATCCACCACACGGGCCTCGGGGTTACGCGGAATGCTTGGCGGAATGGGAAAGCCGCTGCAGGTCGGTGAGGCAGCGAAGGACGGTATTGTCTGTGCCCGGATGGCGAAAGCGGGTGTCACGGTCGATCCGGACTTATTGTCACCTGAAGGCTGGTTCGTGAAGGCGTTTGTCCAAGATGGCAACGCGCAATTAGCGATGTTGGACGGTAATGCGCTGGGCAGTGACTGGGCGGTATTGCAAACTTCGTTTAAGGCCTATGCTTGTCTGCACGGTATCCATCCGTCCATCGATGCGGCAATGGAAATTGCGTCGGATATTGATGCGACGCAGGTATCATCCGTCAAGGTATACGTAGCACCGGGTGTGAAGAAGGTCGCACGTTTCGAAGACCCGCAAACACCGCTCGAAGCGAAGTTCAGCGTTACCTATTGCGTCGCAGCAGCATTGGCGGGGAAGGGACTAGGGGCGGATGGGTTCTCCGCAGTAACTTTAGTTGATGAAAGTCTCCGGGCTCTCTTGCCAAAGGTCGAGGTTGTGCCGGCCGAAGGGCGGAAGATGCTCGACTCTGCTGTCGAAGTGACTTTGCATGATGGCCAGGTATGTCGAGGGGAGACATCCCTGTCGCGCGGACATCCAGGAAATCCGTTGAGCTGGGATGATCTAGAGGCCAAGTTCCGCGACCTTGTTGAGCCAGTCTATCATGAGCGGGCGGTGGAGATTCTCTCTTTGGTGCGAGGTTTTGAGCAGGCTGGTAGCCTAGAACGGCTCCAGAAATTGCTTCGGAGTTAACCGGATTTATAAATTTTGAGAGGTGAATATGGAGCTAACCCTAGTCGAATTCATCGGGCATCTTGCTTTTCTACTCACAGCGATTTCGTTTTATCTCAAGGATATTTTGCTACTGCGGTTTCTCGCAATCATCAGTGCGTTGGTGGGGATAGGGTATAATTATTTCCTGCCTGTCGGACCGCTCTGGTTGCCAATCTTCTGGCTCGGTGTCTTCACTGCGATCAATTTGTGGCGCATTGTCGGTATTCTGGCGGAACGCTATTCAATCCAATTTAATGAGGATGAACAGGAGCTCTACGAGACGATCTTCAAGGACTTCTCGCCCGTCGAATATATGAAACTGATACGTATCGCGGAATGGCGTGATGCAGCGGAAGGATTGGTTTTTGCGTCCGAGGGAGAGGCCGTCGACGGGCTGCGATTGCTGTTTAGTGGTGAAGTTTCTGTCGCCCGGGATGGGAATGAAATAGGCCGCGCGCGCGACGGTGCGCTGATCGGCGAGATGTCTTTCATCCAGGGCGGAGATGCGTCAGCGACGGTTACCGCAGCGGTGCCGTGCCGCTATGTGTTCTGGCCCGAAGAAGCATTGCGCGGCCTACTACGCCGCAATCCGAATATCGATGTTGCGATGAAGCATGTTTTTAGTTTGGACCTGACCCGTAAGCTCACGGGCAGCAATGAGGGGACGGTTCACACGGTGGCGTTGGAGTGATGGTGTTTTGCGATGGTGGGCTCGTCCTTCGACAGGCTCAGGATGACCTTTCTATTCCTGAATGCCAATCACGCCGTCCTTCGCAAGGCCATCCAATGTAGCCTCGTCGTATCCCAAGAGCTCCGCCAGAACTTCGCGGGTGTGCTGCCCGATATCGGGCGCGGTTCGTGCCACCACGCCCGGTGATTGGGATGACTTAAAGGGCGAGCCCAATAGTTTCAGTGGACCGCTGGTCGGGTGCTCTAATTCGACCAACATCTCTCGCGACCAAGTATGAGAAGCCTCTGCGATTTCGGCCATGCTTTGGATCTTTCCCGCCGGTACACCGTGGCGGTCGCAATCGGTGATCGCGTCTTCCGTTGCAATGCCTTGTGCCCAGGCACTGAACGCATTATCGAATTCAGCCTCGCGTGATTTTGCCGCCTCTAGCGCGCAGGCGGGAAGCCCTAGCAACGCAGTCACACCGTCCAGATGGGTCTGTGTTTCGACCTCGATGACAATCATGCCATCGGCTGTCTCGTAAAGGTTCTGCGGTGCTAGGGATCTGTGATGGTTGCCGTCCCGCTGTGGCCCGCCGGGCGCATCTAGATAGGCCCAGGCTTCGCTCGACATCCAGCCCTGGACGTCATGCATGGAGATGTTGATGTGCTGGCCGCGCCCGGTGCGTCGCTTGTGGTGCAGGGCCGCGGTGATGGCCATGGTGCCGGTGGCCGCCCCGACATTGTCAGCGGACGAGACACCGATCTTTGTGGGCGGGTAATCCTTGGTGCCGGTCAGGCTCATCACGCCAGCCATGCCTTGGATGACCGTATCGAAGGCGCGCATGTCCCGGTACGGGCCGTCGTGGCCGAACCCGGAGAGCGAGCAGTAAATTAGGCCCGGATTGATCGCCGAGAGGTCGTCGTAGGAAAGGCCCCAACTTTTCATGCGGCCGAAGGCGAAATTTTCGATCAAGACGTCGGATGTGCGGACCAATTCCAGCAACACGTCCTTGCCGCGATCGCTCATAGTGTCAATCGCGACGCCGCGCTTGTTCAGGTTGTGGACATGAAAGATATAACTGACGCCGTCGATCTTATAGGCAAAGCCCCGGATCGATTCGCCCTTCAGCGGTTCAACCTTTACCACTTCGGCACCGAGGTTGGAGAGGTAGCGCGCCGAAAGCGGTCCGGTCGTATAGGCGCCCAATTCCAGGACCCGGATACCTTTGAGGGGCGCGGTCACGATGCGATCTCCGAATGTTCGTCGAGGCTAGGGGCGCGGCGATAGATTTGTCCCGGCGTCTCGCTCATCTTGAAGATGCTGCCGGGGGTTCGGTAAGGCGTGCCGTTCTCATCAAGGAGTGTTTGGACCATTTCCCGGGATTGGAACTGTTTGTCTTCCATCAACTCCAACAAATCATAGATGGGCCCCGCCGGAACCCGTCCTTCGGTCAAAACTTTGAGAGCCTCTTCGGTGGTTTTGTCGGCCAGGAAGTCGATCACCAGCTGATTGACTTCAGGACGGATTTCGTCGGTCACCCGTTCATCGTTGGTCATGTAGCGGGGATCGTCGGCCAATTCCGACTTGCCGATCAGATCGAGGAAATTTCGCCATTGCCGGTCATCTGCCATGCAGATGATGACCCAACCGTCCTTGGTGGGATAGTTGTCCCAAGGAGCCGCCATCGGGTGTTGATTGCCCTGCGGGCCGGGCGCTTTTCCAGAGATGAAATACCCGGGCATAAATGTGTAGAGCAGCGAGACCATGCCGTCATAGAGCGACATATCGATCAGCGCACCGTTGCTGGTGTCGGCGCGCTGATACAGGGCTGCCAGGATCGAGGCCCCACCCACCAGCGCGGCGTTGTGAACCGCGAGGGGTGGCCCCGCCTTATGGGGTAATTCGCCAGGGTGTCCCGTCGTCGCGATAATGCCGCCCATCGCTTGCGCCACGAAGTCGCCGCCCGCCCGACCGGCGAGCGGTCCCGTCAGTCCGAAGGGTGAGAAGTGACACTGCACAAGGTGTGGGTGCCGGTCTGCCAAGGCGTTCGGGTCCAGTCCGGCGGCTCGGTCCGTGATCGTGGTTTGATCGGTGAGGAGGATATCGCACTTTGCCAAGAGAGCATCCAGGGTTTGATGTCCGGTGTTGGCGCCGATATCGAGGGCGATGCTTTCCTTGTTGGTGTTGAGGGTGCGAAAGCTAGTGCTGCTCCCGCCATCCGTGCCCGGCCCGATGTGCCGCAGGCGGTCCCCCTCTGGCGGCTCCAGTTTCACGACACGGGCGCCAAGCTCCGACAACAGGCGACCGGCTGCCGCGCCGGCGCTCCAACCATCAGCGATTTCGAGAACCAGTGTGTCTTCTATGCAGAATGGCGACGCCAAATCCCAAGCTCCCTTTGCATCTTAAGGAGAAAGGTAATCCGTCCGTTGCGCAGACAAAGGGATCAGGCGTGGCCGCGAATTTTATCAGGAAGGGGTGAGAGTTCGGCGGCACTCGCGGCTGATTTCGATTTTGGGTCGGCGAGGAGAAAGCGCGGGCTCTCGTCGAGGAAGTGTCGCATGTGGATGACGACCGACTCTTTCTCGATTAGGCAAACGCCGTAGGCGGGCGGCTCGTGACTGCCGAGCATGTCCTTCTCGGGTCCAAGATAGAGGCCGACTTGATGATTAGTGCCAGGTAGCGTCGTTGCCGGAATGCCGAGCCAAGAACCCGCGATGGCGCGGTGGACGTGCCCGTAGAAGAGATGCCGTACATCACCATGCTGCAGCAACAGCCGCCCAAGCGGTGCTGGATCTTCCAACATGCAATCGTCGAGCGAGCCGATCCCGACCTGGAAGGGCGGGTGGTGGAGAAAAATATAAACCGGTTGGTCTGCGTATTTTTGCAGTTGCCCCTCAAGCCATCCCAGCCGCCTTTCGCAGAGAATGCCGTGCGATTGCTCATGCTCTACGGAATCCAGCATGATAAAAGCACCGTGCTCGGTCTCCACCGTATATTGAACAAATCCATTGGGGTCGGTGGGTGTTTTGGGAAAAATGCGCTTGAAGCTTTCGCGGTCATCGTGATTGCCGATCATGAGATGGCACGGCATATCGAGCGGTTCCAGAATGTCGCGTAAGGTTCGGTAGGCGGGCTCCATGCCGTGATAGGAGAGGTCGCCGGTCAGCACCATGAAATCTGCATCGCCATCCATTTGATTGACGCAGTTGATCACTTGGTTGAGCCGTTGTGAGGGCTCTAAGGCGCAGAGCATGTCTCCCGGCGGGACCAAATGGGTGTCGGTGACGTGAATAAATTTCATGGCTTAAACGTCCTTGGTTTACATGACGTCGTATTGGCGCAGTTCTCCACCGTAGGGTTGAAACCAGCCGCTGAGATCGCGCCTGGGTAATTGCTCGGCGAGGTCCTGCAGACGGTCCGAATATTCGGATATTATATCGCTAAAACTCGGATCACCGGCGAGATCTGTGCCTTCGCCGGGGTCGTTCACCATGTCGAACAGCAAAGGTGGGAGTGTGGGAAATTCGACATATTTCCAACGCTCGCCGCGGACGGCCCGGAAGTGACACTCGGTGCTGGCGAGGCCCAGCGCTGTTTCCACGGATTTACCGGTCAAGTCGCGGAAGTCGTATGCGAAATGCACCGCGTCACGCCACACCGGCGGAGGTGCACCTTGTAGAAATGGCACCAATGAATGGCCGTCAACAGTGTCGGTGTTCTCCAAGTTCAGAGCGTCCAAGATAGTCGGCAGGAGATCGACGTGTTCCGTGAACGCGTTCACGCGGCTGCCGCGCACGCTGTTGGCCGCCTCTCGAGGGTCGCGGACGATCATGGGGACATGAAAATTGCCATCATAGGGTCCGCGACGGCCCCAAAATCCATTATTGCCGAGTTGTTCGCCATGGTCGGAGCAGAAAATGATAAGTGTTTCGTCGTAAACCCCCGCGAATTTCAGTCGGTCGATGATGCGCCCGAACTGCGCGTCGATTTCGCTGCAATTGCCGTAATAAGCGACCCGCAACCGGCGGGCGTCCCACTCGTTATATTCGGCGATCGACGCTTTCTCCGATGGATATTCCGCCCGGCGGCTTTCCTGCGCGTCGTACTCGTAGGCGAGCCAGGGATGCTGAGCGGCGATTTGATCGCGCTTTTGTGTACCAAGGGGCAGCGGGATATCGGCTGGATTGTGCAGAGTATCATATGGCCGCGATGCGAAGAGCGGTGGATGCGGCTTCAAGCAATTGAAATGGGCGAACCAGGGCCGCTCCGCCATTGCATCAACATAGACCAATAGCTGATCTGTCAGCCAAGCCGTATCGGTATCGGCGGTAGCGATGCGCGACGGTGCCAGCAGACCATTCTTCGCTGGTGTGTAAGGTTCATTCGATGGGTCCCACAAATGCCGTGGATCATCAGGCAACATATATCCTTTTGCCGCCAATTCAGCGGCCCATCCGGAAAACCCATCGGCAAATAAAAAGGGAGCGATGGCGGTGAAGCCTGGGCAAACCCAGTCCTCGGCGCTCGTGCCGTTAAATGCGTTCGGTTGAACATCTGGGTCCAGCGGCGTGTCCGTATATCCGAACAGAGCTGGACTATATCCAGCCTCTTGCAGATGTTGGGCAACGTTGCGTATGTCGGCGGGTAGGGGTGTTCCGTTGCTTACGACCCGGTGGTTGTGCAGGTATAGGCCAGTCAGTATGGAGGCGCGCGATGGTCCGCATGGGAGGGCTTGGCAGTAATGGCGGAAAAATGTGACGGATTCGGCTGCGAATGCGTCAATATTCGGCGTGTGAACAGTGGGATGTCCCATTGCTCCTATGGTATCGCCACGCCACTGATCTGCTACGTATAGGAGAATGTTTTTAATTTCACGGGTCATATAAACAAAGCATAGCATCGCTGGAGCGGTGCGTCATTCAAGCTCTTATGGCACGCAAACGGAGTTTATGGCGTCGGTCCGGAATCGGGTATCGGTGTGTTTTCAATAACCCGGCGATACGAAAATAAGGACAGGTCGAAACTACGATATTCGCCATGCAAAATCAGCTCGGAGAGTCCCCGCGTGACAGCAGGCGCATGCTGCAGCCCGTGCCCTGAAAATCCGGCGGCGACTATGAAATTCTCCAGCCCGTCGGTCCAACGCCCGAGGATCGGGTTACCGTCCAGACGATTTTGATCGTAATGGCCAACCCAGCCGCCTTTGTACTTCACTGCTTCGAAGGATGGGCTACGATGTGCCATCAAAGGCCATAAATCATCATCGAATTCGCGGTGATCCAAATCCCAATTAAATCCGGCGTCACGGCCTGCGGCCGTCTTGCCGGTCACGAAACCTGCGCCATCTGGACGAACGCTGAGACCCGTATGGTCGCGCACGCCGGGAAATGCTTCGATCTCGCCCTGGATGTCGAAGAAGAATGTTTGCCGACGCACTGGTTCGACTGGAATTTCCATGCCGACCATTCGACAAATATCCGGCGCCCAACAATTGGCGGCATTAACGATAATATCCCCGTCGACTTTCTCACCACTCTCAAGCTTGACCGAGAGTGCCTGCTTGCCGTTGTGTTCGATATCGACCACGCGATCTTTCAGATAACGAATGCCAAGGCGTATCGCTGCCCGTCGGTACCCTTGCAGAGCCGCATGGGGATCAATCCGCGCATCATGGGGTGAATAGAGAGCCGCATCCACATCGGCGAAATTGAAGGACGGCATAAGCGCTTCCAATGCGGCTCTGTCCATTAGACGGACGTCGCCGCCAGCGTCGCTCAACATTTCATGGTCGGCTTCGAACGCACGGACCATGTCTCCATAGCCGAGGAACATATAGCCGCATTCGTGAAATCCTATTTCCACCGGGTCTTCGCCGGTGTCCACGGTGGTCGTGAAATTCTCGTAGATCTTGCGCCCGTAGAGGGACATTTCCAGATTCTCGCGCAGTCCTTGGACAAAACGAATGCCTCCAAATGCGCGCGGTGTGGCGGCAAATTCGTAAGTCGGATCCGGCTCAATGACCACAACGTCCGCGGCCGCACCCGCCTTTGCCAGGTGCCAGGCCAATCCGGAGCCGATGACGCCGCCGCCGATGATAATGATTTTAGACATGGATAAGACCGCCGATCAGTCGCGCACGGATTGTGTTTGGGGGACACCGGGATCGGACGCTTCAGAGCCTACCTTGTCGCGAACGTGATCGTAGTTCTTGCGTGAGAACCACTTCATGTAATCCGTATAGGTGGTCGGCTCGTAGCGGGCCGGATTCTCGGCGCTTTGGCAGGTCGGCAAGCATGCCATTGAATAATCGACATGAGCATCGAAGAAAAAGGGGATGGCGTAGCGATCCTGACCTGGGTTGTTATTGATCGCGCGATGCGGTGTCGAGAGGAAACGATGATTCGTCCAGCGCCGCATCATGTCGCCGGAATTGACGACAATGGACCCTTGGGCGGCACGCACGAGATGCCAATCGTGACCCGGCAGTTTCACTTGCAATCCCGGTAAGTCGCCTTGTGGCAACATCGTAAGAAAGCTTGAATCTGTATGAGCGGAGACGCCGAATTGGTCGTCGTCTCCGAGTTCGGCTGGGGGGTAATGGGACATGCGGCACGAATAGGTGGCTTCACTAAACGGGTGCTTGAAATGATCGGCCGGAAGATTCAGTGCCATGGCATAGATCGGCAGCATTTTTTGGCAGAGAGCTTCCATGCTTTCGCAATAAGCCAGGATAGATGGACGAAATCCCGGTAATACTGTCTCGTCCGGCCACAGATTTGCGGGTCGGAAAAGTTTATTGGCCAGCACATCCGGATGGTTCGGCGGCAAATCGCGTTTCACGAAAAATGCTTCCACGAAATTCGGTTTCTTTGGTTTGTCCGATTCCACTTGGGACGCGCGGGAAACGCTCGAATTGACCGCCATATAGCCGATATTGTGCTCGTTACCCTTCATCGCGAGTTTGTCGTCGAGGGGGAGCGCATGAAACCGTTTTACTGCTTCCAATGTCTCATTGATCCGCGTCATCGCCACGCCATGATTGACTAAGATATAGAAGCCCACTTTCTCCATGGCGGTTCGCAATTGACTGGCGAGAGCTTCTTGAGCTCCTGACTTATTGGCCAGGTAATCACCGATGTCGAGCGTTGGGATCAGGCTCGGATTCGATTGGGCAAGATCATTCATGGTAAAAGATATAGACCAAAACCCGCCTCCTGTTAACTGCCAGGATGGTCATCAGAAATTCGATACACCAGGCGTGTCGCGAAACAGCTGTCGTCCCTTTGTCGTAAGGGCGACGGCGCGGCTGCCTTGGACACGGAGGATCCAGTCGTTCTCGAAACTTTTAGCACAAATGGCTGCTCCAATCTTGCCAGCCAAATGTGGACGTCCCTCACTCCAATACAGGCAAGGGCGTTATAAAACTCTCGTCGCGGGTTTGGCGGTGGGGGGTAAGGGCTTTGACGTCAATGCAGAGTTTGGAGAGTTCCGCGGACCCGTTTTTCGTAATAATACCAGTTTCGTCGGACAGCTCGGCGTGTCCGCGTTCGACTAAGGCTTCGGCAATCGCCACACTCAGGGCTTCCGCCAAATAGTCATAACAGGCAGTCCCTGCTCAAAGCGCGTTGTCTTTGGGGCGGGTAAACAACGGTTTTTTGACGTATCTAAATCCGACGTTACCCGCATGATGCTTCCCATCATGTCCGCGACCGTCGAACTGGCCAAGCGATGGTAGCGATGCCGCCCCTGTTTGAGGACACTGATCAATCCACCTTCCGACAATTGCGCGAGATGCCCGCACGCTGTCTGCGGTGGGTTTCCGGCGACACGGGCCAACTCTGAGGCTGTAAGAGCGCGCCCGTCCATCAAAGCATGCAACATTAACGCCCGTGCTGGGTCACCAGCGAGAGATGCACCCTGTGCTTCAAGAGGTTTAATTGCATTAATCCAGTGCCCGAAGTTGCAACATGGCCTCGGCGGCGGCGTCGAGTGATTGCTCCAAAGACAGCTGGGTAGATTTCAGAAAGACCCGTTTCGTCGTTCGGATAGCGCGCTGGTCGAACGCCGCCAACGCTTGCGCCATCGCAACGGCTTCGTCGATGACGTCGCCATCCGCAACGATGCGATTGATCATACCGAAACTTAGGGCTTTCTCCGCTGAAATATTTTCCGCCAGTGTCAACATTTCGAAAGCGGCTTTCGGTCCGATGCGGTGGACGAGGCCTGGAGTCACCATAGTCGCTGCTAATCCACGTTTGACTTCGGGGTATCCGAAGATCGCGTTCTCACCGGCGACGACCATGTCGGATGCAATCGCCAGATTGCAGCCGCCACCGAGAACATATCCTTGAACCGCCGCGATGACCGGTTTGTCCGTACGGGCACCCAGTTGGTAAATTGAGCGGTGAGATGCTGCACGACGTCTTGCCGCCTCCGGGCTGTCCCCTTTGCGGGTGGCCGCTTCCTTGATATCCGCGCCAGCCGAGAAGGCACGGGACCCGCCGGCCATGACGATAGCAGCGACGTCGTCATCCGCATGCGCGGTGTCGATGGCGGCGACCAGGTCGTGGATTAATGCTTCGTTCATTGCGTTGAGTTTGTCGGGCCGATTCAAGATAAAGAGCCGGATATTTTCGCGATCTTCGCTGAGGACAACTTTCTCGTCTGTCATGTCTAAAGATTCCAAAATGCGTTTTGTATTAAGTTCATCATACCAGTGTTGACTAACTATCTTTCGCGATTTTAACGCCTGCCCAGTCTTCATAGTATTTAACGAGAGCAATGCTTGGCTCTTCGCCTGTACCTTGGCCAACAGCGAAGGTGAGGAATTGCCGCACGGCAGAGCCCATCCACATGGGTACACCTAGCGCTTCTGCTTCCTCTGTACACAACCGGACATCCTTTAACAGCAGGCGTTGCGCCATGCTTTTGTCGTAAGTGCCAGTGAGGACGGATTTCGGGAACTTGTCCTCAGTGGCGCTGTTTCGCCCTGAGCTTGCGTTCAGCACATCCAGCATCACGGCGGGATCGAGACCGGCCTTCACGCCGAGTGTGACCGCCTCCCCTGTCGCGACGTTGGCGATAGCGGAGAGAAAATTATTGGTGAGCTTCATGGTCTGCCCGGCACCCCGGGTCTCGCCGATGAAGAACAGATTGCGGCCGATATTTTCTAGAGCTGGCTTCATGCGATCCGCGAGGTCTTGAGGGCCCGACATCATCAAGGCGAGGGAACCAACCTCTGCGCCGCGTACGCCGCCGCTAACCGGGCAATCCAATACGTTGATTCCCTCGGCCTCGAGACCCTCGGCGACTTTGATGGCCATGACGGAACCGGTGGTTGAAAGATCTACGTAATCCCTAATCGCCGATCCGCCTGCTAAACCATTCTCACCTAGCGCCACATGGTGGACCACGTTTGGTGTGGGTAGGCTGACGATGACTGTCTCTTCCTTATCCGCGACCTCTTTTGGCGTTTGCACGCGGGTCGCACCCTTCGCGACCAACGCATTCGCGGCAGTGTCATTAACGTCGCAGATCGTTAGTGCATATCCGGCATCGACGAGGCGTCCTGCCATCGGTCCCCCCATGGCGCCGACACCGATGAATCCCAATTTCTTCTCGCTCATATTAACTCTTCCCGCGTTTGTGTGTTGGCGCCAATATTTATCCGGCGAGTTTGCTCATCAATGCCTTGATTTGATCCGCCGACAGTTCGTCGAACTTGCTTGCGAGCGCGATGATTTCTTCGCGCTCGTCCTCGCCGTATTTGAGTGAAAGACAGTCGCGGATCTTCACCAGATGGTCTTCCTCTGGGATCGGCGGTGTTCCCCATTTTCCGCGCGGGCCATCACATCGGGCGGTGACCGTGCTGCCGTCGTCCAGTGTGGCTTCCGCGATGACATGCATCTCGTCGAAATTGCCAGTGATATCGTCACGCATTTCCACGTTGATCCGGCCAAGCATGCTATCCATGTCGGGCGCGAAGCGACGCTCGTTGGAGAAACTATTCATGACCACTTTCCCGTCCAGCAACGCGCAGGCGGTGGTGTATTGCCAGCTGAACTTGCCGTCCAATCCGTCTTCAGGATAGGGGCGGTCGATATAGGCCATCATCGGCGTCGTCAGTTTGACCCGTTTGATGCGCGCCGGGTCTCCGATCTTCTCCCGCAGTTCCAGGCCGGCGGTGATCACGAAATGCGTGCCGAATTGGCTTGGAAACATCTTGATCGCAAAGCCGGGTGTTGCGACCCGGAAGGGCGGGCCGTAGTTTAGTAATTCGTCGATGTTGAAGCGGTCGTCGAAATAGCTCTCCACATAGCCCCGCGGATGTTCGATTACATCCGGGTTGGCTGTAAAGCCGCGCTCCGCCAATAAGGCGGCATCGACACCTTCGCCGACCGCATGGCCGCAATTGATTGATTTGGACATGGTACCGACGTTGGCGAGAATGCTTCCAACCCGGGAGGAAACGATGCCGATTGCGCAGCGCAGCTTTTCGATATCGAGCCCCAACAGATGGCTCGCCGCAACCGCGGATCCTAGGGGGCCGACAAGTCCCGGCGGGTGAAACCGGACGGTCTTTATGTCGCTCTGCCGGGAGGCCTCACGAATCCAGCCCATGATCTCGATCCCTTTGACCATGGCGGTCAGGCCCTCGCGGCCATCCGATCCGCGCAGTTCCGAAATGGCGAGGACAGCCGGCAGTGTTGTGGAGACTTGATGATTGGCTGGTTGCCACATGGGCTCGAAATCCAGCACATGCATGGAGGCGCCGTTGACATAGGCGGCATGCACCGGCGACGTCTTTACGCCGAAATTGATCAAGGTCGCGTCAGGATGACCGCCGAGTGCTTTCACATGCGTCGCCAATACTTCCGGAGCTTCCTCTTGTATCGTTCCGGCCACCGCGACGGCGATGCCGTCGAGGATCAGCCTGCGCGTGCGTTGAATGACATCTTCGCTGAGGTCGTCCCATCCGGTGGCGACAATCTTCTCGCAGAGGTCCGCGGTCAAACCCATCTCATGCACTCCTGTTTCGTCAAATTGCTTGAGCGCATTAAAATCTATGTCGCGGCGCCCGCCTGCCGAGGGTCGCGACACATCATTAGCGGCGAAGCGGAGATAGTTTC
>CAJWTF010000027.1 GCA_913046825.1 uncultured Rickettsiales bacterium
TCACCGAGACCGGCATCGGCATCATCCCGACCGGCAGTATCGTGCGCCTGCTCCGTGATGGGTACTACGCCCTAAACTCGCTGCTCACCTATACCGCGGGCCGTTTCAGTGCCGCGCAAATGCTGGAGATGGGCTTCATCCAACAAGTGACCGATGACGTGCCGCAGCTTCTGGACCGAACGGATGTATTGGCGCGGCAGATCGCGCAAAATGCACCTTTGGCATTACGCGCGGCAAAGAAGGTGAAGCGCACACTGTCAGCGGCGAAAACTGCGGAGGCCATGGAATCCGCCGAAGCCATTCGACGCAGCCTCGATGGCACCACCGATTGCCTCGAAGGTTTGGCCGCTTTCGCGGAGAAACGGGAACCGATATTCATCGGAAAGTAAACTGTAAAATTATGCATATTGATGCATTTGTCTGAAATTTTTAGATAATTATTGGACTTCGTCTCTAATCCTCCGCTGAATTGCGCCGGTTAAGAGGAACCTCCGTCATGCAGGATTTCGCGGCGGCCTTTATCGAGGCTTTTAATTTACTTGCGCGCGCCGATAGCGATTTGCTGGAGATCGTCGGCCTTTCTCTAAACGTCAGCCTTTCCGCCGTCATACTCTCCTGCCTGACCGGGTTTCCCATCGGCGCGGCCCTCGGAATTGGGCGCTTTCCCGGACGCCAAACGCTCATTGTCTGCGTCAACGCCCTCATGGGACTGCCGCCTGTTGTCGTCGGATTGATCGTTTATCTGTTTCTGTCGAATGCTGGGCCGCTCGGTTGGATGGAAATATTGTATTCACCGACGGCGATGATTATCGCGCAAACCATTTTGGTGGCACCCATAGTGGCCGCACTTTCCCGCCAGGTGGTCGCCGATCTTCACGCTGAATACGCGGAGCAATTCCGATCCCTTTCCGTACCGACACGCACCGCGGTCGCAGCAATGCTGTGGGACGCACGGCACAGCCTGGCCACCGTGGCGCTGGCTGGGTTCGGGAGGGCTATTGCTGAAGTCGGCGCGGTCATCATCGTCGGCGGCAATATCGATCATCTAACCCGCGTCATGACGACGGCTATCGCGTTGGAGACGTCGAAAGGAAACCTCGCCTTGGCCTTGGCTCTTGGTCTCATCCTTATTGTTCTGGCGCTCGGGGTGAATGCCGGCGTGGCAATTCTCCGTGGTGCATCGGAGCGCCATGCCGATGCGTGAAGCCCTCTTGCCGGCAAGCATTTCCGGGCTAACCTTTAAAGCCGGCCGACGCCGTTTAGTCGATGACGCGCATCTTAAGCTGCAGCCGGGCGCGATCACGATGATCATGGGGCCAAACGGCGCTGGCAAGAGCCTATTACTGCGCCTACTCCATGGATTGATCGTACCGTCGGCGGGTAACATTCAATGGGGAACGCGCGCGCCCAGCGAAGATACCCGGTATCAACAAGCCATGGTCTTTCAACGACCCGTCATGCTGCGCCGATCCGTTGCCGCTAATATCGATTTTGCGCTCAAATTGCGCGGCAAGCGAAACTCCGAGACCCGCAACCATATTTTGTCGACCGTCGGTCTGGAGAACCGTGCCAAACAACCGGCGCGTCTACTTTCAGGCGGCGAACAGCAACGCCTCTCCCTCGCCCGAGCGCTGGCAACGGAGCCGGACGTGCTATTCTTAGACGAGCCAACCGCACATCTGGACCCGGCTTCGACAGCCGCAATCGAAGATGTCGTCCGGGAAGCCCATCGCGCGGGCACCAAGATCGTTTTCGTCAGCCACGATATCGGACAAGCACGCCGTCTGGCCGACGAAGTGATTTTCATGCATCGCGGCCGCGTTTTGGAACAGACACCGGCCCCCCAATTTTTCGAGATCCCGGAATCACGGGAGGCCAAGCACTTTCTGGCGGGAAATCTCGTCCTTTGAAAATCCGATCGATATTCGCTTTCCTTCCGATTTGGACGTTTGGACTTGGAATTCCAAGCGATGCCGACGCATCGGAACGCTCCCTCATCCTGCAATCGACGACCTCAACCGCCAATTCGGGCCTATACGATCATCTGTTGCCGGTATTCGAGGGTGAAACCGGAATTAAGGTGCATGTGGTCCCCGTCGGCACTGGGCAGGCGATACGAAACGCCCGGAACGGTGATGGAGACGTGCTCCTGGTGCATGCGACAGAGGCCGAAGAGAAGTTCGTCGCCGACGGCTTCGGGGTAAAACGTTTCGATGTGATGTACAACGACTTCGTCATCGTCGGCCCACCCGCCGATCCGGCAAAAATAGCAGGTCTCGGCAATGCTAAGGATGCCTTACGTAAAATCGCTTCGGCCCGTTCGTTCTTCGCCTCACGCGGCGACGATTCGGGAACCCATAAGAAAGAATTGCAGATTTGGGCTGCGGCCAACCTCGATCCAAGCAAAGACAGCGGGACCTGGTATCGCGAAACCGGCTCCGGCATGGGGGCGACCCTGAATATCGGTGTCGGCATGGGGGCTTATGTTCTGACGGATCGTGCGACCTGGCTAAGCTTCGGAAATAAAAGGGATTTCAAGACTCACGTCCAGGGCGACGAGATTCTTTTTAATCAATACGGCATCGTATTGATTAATCCTGCCAAGCATCCCCGCGTAAAGGCTAGCGCCGGGCAGAGGTTCATCGATTGGATTCTTAGCCCAAAGGGTCAAGGCGCTATTGCCGGGTATAAGTTGCGGGGAAAGCAACTCTTTTTCCCGAATGCAGTGTTGTGGTGAGTATCTTGTTTGATCGCCGTGCCTGTCGAAAGGTGTCAAGCCCAGTCGACGTATCTATTTTGCTTCCGTACCGGGGATCGCGAGGACTTCGAGCTTAGTGCCATTGCCCTTCTCGATCTCGATCATGGCGTAGGTGGCCGCGCCACCAACCGTATCCGTCGGCGAGCCGCAATAGGCCGCCGTAGCGTCGTTCGTCACCAGCTTCATCGCCGCGTGATGATGGCCGAGCGCTAAATAGTCGAAGGGACTATCCTCAATCTCGCTCATGTGGATCGGCGAGGAGCGGTGCGACGGCTCGCCATGCGGCACGTGGATGCCGTGGCCCATGCCAATGTAATATTCGCATTCCTCAGGGCGATTTGGCCTACCGCCAAGCGGTGCGAAATTTGGCGAATGATCGACCATGCCCTTACCCCAGACGGCAACACCCAATTTCTCGATCCACAAGGTCTCACCCTCCTCCGCCGTCAGAAACGTCAAGTTCGGGATCGTTTTGAAATCGTGGCGTTGATAGATACCACCCTCAATCAGGCAATCGTGGTTACCGGGGATCATTGCCACCGGGCATGGCTGGGCCGCGATGCGTTCCATCGACCATTCGATGGTCTCTTTCGTCGCCTGATTGGAATCGAACAGATCGCCCGCCAACAACACCAGATCGGGATCGTGCTCTTGCATCGTATCCAAGACGCGGTCGAACATATCTTTGTAATAATCGCTCGCCTCGACATAGCGGTCGTGGTGATAGTGATCGCCGTCCAAATGAATGTCCGAGCAATGGGCAACACGCAGTGAATCTGTCATTTTGGCCGCTGTACAGGGATGGGGCAGAGTTTGATAAAAATTAATATGCATTTTCAAATGGCTTCCGCCAGTCCCCTGACCGAACGTGGTGGTTTCCACGCCGATTCCGCGGCCTAACTGTTAGCGGGTGACATTAATCGCCGGGAATTGACGCCGATATGAACGACGCAACGACAGAACGCGGCCTGTATCTGAACGCCTTCGCGGACGGCACGGACCCAATCGATATGACCAAGACCGACGAATTCGCAAGCTTGCTGCAAAGCGCCAGCGACCTCGACATTCCGCATTCCGCCGATATCGCTTATCAATCCTGCAACATCGTAGTGCGGCGCCAGCGATTTCATTTCCTCGAATGGGGCGCTGCCGACGCGCCGACGATCTTGCTGCTCCATGGCGGCCATCAGTCGGCCCATTCCTGGGACTTGGTTAGCCTGCATTTGGCACAGAAATACCGCATTATCGCGCTCGATCAGCGCGGCCACGGCGACAGCGAATGGGCGCGTAACGGCGATTATTCTAATTTTACCATGGCGCAAGACGCACGCGCCTTCGTGCAAGCTATCGGTCTGCAAAACCCAGTCGTTATGGGCCATTCAATGGGCGGGCGAAACACCCTGCTACTAACCCGCATGGACCCAAGCTATCCCCGCGCACTCGTCATCGTCGATGTCGGACCGGAGACCATGGAAGCGGGACGCAAGACGATCTCCAGTTTCGTGAAAAAGAACGAGATATTCGACGATCTGGAGCATTTCGTCCGCAATGTCCGCGAATACGATCCCTACCGCAGCCGCGAGCACATCGAGCGCACGGTGAAGTACAACATGCTGGAACGCGCCGACGGTAAATACATCTCTAAATGCGACTACCGACGGTGGCGCGGCGAGATCGAAGTCCATGACGAGAACCGCGATTCGATCAGTCTGGATGATGTCGGTAAGTTCGAGATGCCATCCCTAATCGTGCGCGGCGAAAACTCGAACATTCTAGCCCCGGATGCCGCGGAACGTTTCCGAGACGCCTTGCCGCAAGGCCAGTTGGTGACTATTCCCGAGTGCGGTCACAACGTACACTCGCAGAACACCTTGGGATTCATTGGTGCAGTGGGGGCATTTCTCTCTACACTTGAGTGATCGCTTCCATAAGGCGCCTGGGAGAGGGGTATCGTGAATAGATTATCCGCCGCACAGGCCGCCGCATTATTGGAAACAGTTGATGAGATTGCCCTTCTCAATGTCTGCGAGATTAAACGGTTCGGGCCCGGCCATCACCTTAATCCTCTCTCACATGCGCTGCGCCGGCTTCGACAAGCGCGGCGATTTCCGCCTCGGAATAGCCAACATCAGACAGCGCTTCCGCCGTGCTTTGTCCTAAATTCTCCGGATGCCGGTAATAGCCGCCCGGCGTCTTTGAGAAACTGACCGGGACCTTGATGTGACGAATTTTTCCTTCCGTCGGATGTTCAACTTCGGGAAACATGCCGACCGCCGTGAGATGCGGACAATCGAACAAATCTTCCGGGCTGTTCATTGGCATCACCGGGATATCAGCTTCTTCGAGAACACGCAGCCACTCCGCCGAGGATCGATCGGCCATGATTTCGGTGACGATCTCATAGAGCGCGTCGATGTTCTTCGAGCGTGATGGTTGATCCGCAAACCGCGGATCCTTCGCCATTTCAGGCTTTCCGACCACATCGAAGAATCGCCCCCAATGCCTGTCGTTATAGGGCAGCACGCAGATATATCCGTCCGCTGTCGGGAACGGGCGGCGGTGCGGGGTCAGCATTCGCTGATAGCCCGCTTCCCCGGTCGGCGGATCATACATCCGTCCCTGCATATGCTCGTTCATGATGAAACCAGCGAAGGATTCGTACATCGGCACGTGAATTTTTTGTCCCTCACCCGTGCGTTCGCGGTGGAACAGTCCCATGGAAATCGAATAGGTCAGGAATAATCCGGTCGTCTTATCGGCCAGCACACTAGGTCCGTAGCGCGGTGTTCCCGTCACCGACCCGAACAGCGACGCCAAACCGGACGCCCCCTGTATCAGGTCGTCATAGGCGGGTTTATCAACGAACGGTCCCTCCTCGCCGTATCCCGTCGCCGCCGCATAGACGATATCCGGCTTGATCGCGGCAATGGATTCATAATCAATGCCAAGCCGCGCTGCGGCTTTCGGGCGAATATTGTGGACGAAGACGTCGGCACTTTCGACCAGGCGTTTCAGCGGCTCCTGCGCTTCCAGCTTTTTCAGGTCAAGCACAACACTGCGTTTATTCCGTCCCTTCATCAAATAAGCCGACGACATGCCCGGCGTTTTGAACGCACCGGTCCAACGGCCGATATCACCCCCCGGTGGCTCCACCTTGATGACATCGGCGCCCATCTCGCCCAGAATTTGGGTGCAAAACGGACCAAGCATAACAGTCGTAAGATCTATAACACGAATTCCCTGAAGCGGGCCGCGAGGAGTTTCTGACACGATGGTGGTTTCCTTCTGAGACATTGAGATTAATATGAACCGTAATCGGTCCATGTCAGGGACCATCTTGGAATTATGGTACCAGCCCTCCGAACAAGCGCATCCAAGGGAGTTGAGAATGTCCGCCAGCGAACACAGTCACAAAGGTCTCCAGTTCAGCGAACTGACTTCATTCATGGGCGCGGAAGTCCAATGTGTCGATCTAAATACTCCCTTGTCTGAGACGGACTTCGCGGACCTGAGGCGCGGCTTGGCGGATTACAGCTTGTTGCTTATTCGCGACCAAGACATGACGCCGGAATCGCAAATCGCCTTCAGTCGCCGGTTCGGTGAATTGGAAGACCATGTGTTGCAGGATTTCTGCCTCGACGGTCACCCGGAAATATTCGTCGTCTCGAACATCATTGATGACGGCAAGCATATCGGTGCGTATGGAGGTTCGAAACAATACCATTCCGATCTCGCCTATATCGAAAAACCAAGCCTGGGGTCAGTCTTCTATTGCTTGGAGTGCACGGAAGAAGGTGGCGAGACCGCATTTGTCAGCATGTACGCGGTCCACGACGGATTGCCGGAAGATAAACGTGCTTGGTTGACCGAACAAAAGGTCGTTTTCGATTATCCCTGGAACCACGAGATGTACAATGCTCACCGCCCAGCACTAACACAGAAGCAAATCGATAGTACACCTCCGATCGCACACCCATGCGTGCGCACTCATCCAGAGACCGGACGACGAGCCGCCTTCTTCAGCCCAATCTGGATTCGCAACTTCGAAGGCATGAGCGAAGAAGAAAGCCAGCCGATCCTCAGAGAGCTTTGCGATTTCGCAACCCAAGATCAATTCACCTACACCCACACCTGGCGGCCGGGCGACGTGTTAATCTGGGACAATCGCTCCAGTATGCATAAGGCAATGCCGTTCGATGAGGAAAACGCACGGCGTCTCATGCACCGCACAACAATTTGCGGCGACCGCCCCTATCTCGACGTCTAAAGAATTCGCGGCACCGGTAAGCGCCGGTTAGAGCCTTTCCAGGTTATATGGAAAGGCTCTAGGGTGCGGCCATGACGACAACGCCGCCCGATTTCGACACCAATTTCCGTTCCAAGCTGCACGATCTGCTGATTTGGCGCCGCGATGTTCGTCGATTTCGAACCGACCCGCTCCCTTCGGATACGCTCATCCGACTAACCGACGCCGCAAGGCTCGCGCCATCGGTGGGCCTCAGCGAACCATGGCGTTTTGTCGTCGTCTCCTCCCATGCGCGGCGCCGCGCCATGCGCAGAAATTTTGAGTACGCAAACAAGGAGGCACTTGTAGGTTACAAGGGCGAGCGCGCGCAGCTCTACGCGTCACTGAAACTATCAGGCATGGATGCGGCCCCCTTACAAATCGCCGTCTTCGCGGATGAAGAAACCGACCAAGGGCACGCACTCGGTCGCGCCAGCATGCCGGAAACACTTATGTACTCAACCGTAACCGCCATTCGTACTATGTGGCTGGTCGCGCGCGCCGAAGGGATCGGGATCGGATGGGTGTCGATTTTGGAACCGTCGGAAGTACCTAAAATTCTCGATACACCCGCCGCTTGGCGTTTCGTCGCCTATCTCTGTATCGGTTTTCCAGAAAAAGAAAGCGAATCGCCAGCACTCGAAGACGCCAGATGGGAACACCGGCGACCCGGCAGCGACTTCGTTATCGAGCGCTGATCGCAGCCAGAGCGGCAATCTCCACCACCTGAGCGGTCGCCCCTAAGACATCACCTGTTTGCCCGGCGATCTGGTTTCGAGCAAGCGCGGCGACCAATAACATCGCGACGACGCTCACCATGAACACCAATAGAGCCATCCCTAAACCAAGAGCAAACCAAGTAAAACCGAAACCGATTGCACCGCCTATCAGCGTTTGTCCCATGTGGGGCCGCCCTGCCGCCGCCGACAAGCCATCATCTCGTGCGATGGGAAGCATGGCCATGACCGGTCCCATCGCACCGCGTGAAAGCGCCGCCGAGGCGACTAACGCAGAGCAGACCGTGGCGGGGTCTCCCAAACTTCCCAATATCGCGATCCGTGCCAATATCGAAAAAATCATGGCAGCGACACCGTAAGTTCCCACTCGGCTGTCGCGCATGATAGTTAATTTACGCTCGCGGCTGCTCCCGCCACCGAACCCATCCGCGCAATCCGCCAGGCCGTCCTCATGTAATCCGCCGGTCGCGGCATACATGGCGGCCACCGCCACGATTGCCGACACCGCTCGCGGCAGGCCTACCACATCGCCAAGATAATACGCGAAGGCCCCAAAGAGACCGACCAAGACGCCGACCACCGGGAACACCCAAAGGGTGGCAGAGAGTGCAATACCGTCATGACTGTTGTTGCCGCCGACGGGGAATCGCGTCAGAAACATCGTCGCCGTGCGTAGGGCGGTTACGGGATTGCGTTCGATCTGGCTGGACACGTGAGGCTCGTTTCTTGATGTTCCGGTCGGGTTAATGGACATAATTGAACGAGTAAGCGGTGAGCAACAAGGACACAAACACGCTAGAGTGGGTGCAAAATCTACTGGCGGACCTTCCTGGCTTGGACGAATCCGCCAGAGAGGCAGCTGCGGCACGGCAAGCCCAACTCACGAAACCGGCCGGATCACTCGGTCGACTTGAAGAGCTCGTCCTTTGGCTCGCAGCGTGGCAAGGCAAACACCCACCAACGCTCGACCATCCCCATGTCATTGTTTTTGCTGGCAATCACGGTGTCGCAGCAAAAGGCGTCTCCGCCTATCCAACGGACGTGACGGCGCAAATGGTTACGAATTTCCGCAATGGTGGCGCCGCGATCAATGCTCTTTCCCGATACACCTCCGCCGGCCTCTCGGTCGTTCCGATTAAGCTGGAACAACCGACGGAGGATTTTACGGCCACTCCGGCAATGAGTGAGAAGGAACTTGCGCATGCCCTCGATATAGGGCGCACTTCAATTCCCGAAGGTACAGACCTGCTGTTGCTCGGCGAAATGGGGATCGGCAATACAACATCCGCCGCCGCTCTCGCTTGCGCACTTTTCGGCGGCGTTCCTGCGGATTGGGTCGGTGCAGGTACCGGAGTCGATGCGGACGGCATTTCCCGCAAGCGACAAGCCATCGAGAATGCGCTGGCATTTCACGGCGACACGCTCTCCGATCCCCTCGAGGCGTTACGCCGCGTCGGTGGGCGCGAGCTTGCCGCCATCGCAGGCGCTTGCCTGGAAGCCCGCCGTCGCCAGATACCTGTTGTCTTAGACGGCTATGTCTCTTCCGTTTCGGCCGCCGTGCTCAGCGGGTTCAGTCCCTCCGCACTCGATCATTGCTATATCGGACATATCTCCGCCGAGCCCGGACATCGCCGTCTTTTGCAAGCGCTCAATAAACCTGCATTACTGGATCTGGAAATGCGGCTCGGGGAAGCATCCGGTGCCGCAGTCGCCCTTTCCATCATTGGCGCGGCATTGGCTACCCACAAAAACATGGCGACTTTTGCAGAAGCTGGGGTCGCCGGGCGTTCTAATCCAGAGTAGATCGAATCCAACTGGTTCACTTCGCCCCTTCGTGATAGCCTCTTCCCGCTGATCGAGAGGAAGCCGGTGCTTTCCTAGAGGAGAAATTCCGGCGCTGCCCCCGCAACTGTGAGCGGCGAGATCACGGCGATAACCACTGGCGGAGTTCCGCTGGGAAGGCGCTGTGATTGTTGACCCGAAGCCAGGATATTTTCGCCAGCATGTATTCAACACCCAGCCTCGGAGGGAGGACAAAATGGTGTCGCAGTCGAATTATTTGCCGCCCACCACTCTGGTGATCGGCGGTGCCCGTTCCGGCAAAAGCGCCTACGCGGAGAGATTGGTCGAAGAATCGGGTTTGAAACCGGTGTATCTTGCGACCGCGACGACCGGCGACGATGAGATGTCGGAACGCATCCGGATCCATATAGAACGCCGCGGCAATGTATGGTCGACTGTCGAAGAACCACTCGCGCTGACCACCGCCATTCAAGAACATTCCAATAACGGGTCAGCCGTTTTGGTCGATTGTCTGACCTTGTGGCTCAGCAATTTGATGACACTCTCCCGCAACATCGAACAAGAAACCCACGAATTGACGGCGACACTCCCCAATCTCAACGGGCCCGTTGTCTTCGTGACCAACGAAGTCGGACTGGGCATCGTGCCTGCTAACGAGCTGGCCCGCACATTTCGCGATCACGCCGGTCGCCTGAACCAAGCCGTAGCCCACGCTTCGGACCATGTGGTGATGATGATCTCTGGCCTCCCCATGTCTCTCAAATCGAACGGATAATACATGTCGGAACACAAAAAGATCCCCGCAACCGTCGTGACTGGCTTTCTCGGCGCCGGTAAAACGACTCTGATTCGGCATCTGCTGGAAACTGCGAATGGCAAACGCTTGGCGTTAATCATTAATGAATTCGGCGATATCGGCGTCGATGGCGAGGTCCTTAAGGCATGCGGCAGCGAGACCTGTGGTGAGGAAGACATCGTCGAGCTCGCCAACGGATGCCTGTGCTGCACTGTCGCCGACGATTTTATCCCCACCATCGAAGCCTTGCTCGCGCGCGACCCACAGCCAGATCATATCGTCATCGAGACATCAGGGTTAGCCCTGCCGAAACCTTTGGTACGCGCTTTCGGATGGCCGGAAATCCGCACACGCCTGACCGTGGACGGGGTCGTCGCCGTTGTGGATGGGCCCGCCGTCGCTTCCGGACTTTTCGCCGCCGATCCGGACGCCGTTCAAGCCCAACGAGAAGCCGACAAAGCACTGGATCACGACCGCCCGTTGGAAGAAGTGTTCGAGGATCAGGTCTTTTGTGCCGATCTCGTGATCGTCAACAAGACAGACGAGATGACACCTAAAGTTTTGGGCGCGACGTCGCGCAAGTTGCGGGCTAAGTTGCGCCCCTCCGTCAAGATGATTGAAACCAGCCATGCGGCCATAAACGCCGAAATTTTATTGGGCCTGACCGCAGCCGCAGAAGACAATCTGGATGCTCGCCCGTCCCATCATGATGATGAGGACGACCACGAGCATGACGATTTTAACAGCTTCGTCGTCGAGCTGCCGGAACTGGCATCACCCGATATTCTGACGGAACGCATCGAAACTCTGTTTGCCCAACACGACGTCCTTCGCCTGAAAGGCTTTGCCGCCATCGCTGGCAAAGATATGCGGTTGCTCGTGCAAGGCGTTGGGACTCGCCTCAACAGCTATTTCGACCGCGATTGGCGTGCGGATGAAGCACGCCGCACGAGATTGGTGGTGATCGGCCTGCATGGCCTAGATAAATTGGGCATCGAGGCAATCTTGCAAGACGACATCGGAGCGGCGGCCTAGCCCATGCACCTTCTGGCAGCACAACCGGGACAGATCGTCGACGGCAGTGAGGCCGTCGATCTTGGACAGAGCCCGGGCGAGATCGTGTTCATCTCCGCCGCTGATACAGAACTCGCATGCCTGGCCGACCTCCGCGCTGGGATGGATGATGATTTCCCGACGTTGCGTCTCGCCAACCTAATGTCACTCTCCCACAACATGTCGGTTGATCTCTACGTCGACGCAGTCATCCGACACGCAAAGCTGGTCATTGTACGATGCCTGGGAGGCGCTGGATACTGGCCTTATGGGATCGAGCGAATTGCCGAGACCTGCCGCAACCGGAATATCGCGCTGGCACTGCTCCCCGGCGACGATCAACCCGATGCCACGCTCGACGGCTTCAGCACGCTGGAACACGAAGCGCGACACCGGCTCTGGCAATACCGCATCCATGGGGGTGTGGAAAACGACCGCAACTTCCTGCGTTTTGCCGCCACTTTGATCGGCCATACGGCGGACTGGAACCCACCACGTCAGTTGTTGCGCGCTGGGTTGTATTGGCCCGATCTGGAAACACCAGATATCAGCGAGTTGCGCGACGTCTGGCGAAATGCCGCACCAGTCGCCGTAGTCACTTTCTATAAGGCTCTGGTGCAGGCAGGCACTCTAGCACCCATCGATGCACTAATCGACGCGCTCTACGTACGCGGGGTCAATCCGCTTCCCATATATATCTCTAGCCTCAAGGACCCTGTCTCGGTCGAACTCCTGACGTCCATTTGCGAAGAGATCGCGCCGTCGATTGTCTTGAACGCAACCGGGTTCGCCGTCTCACAACCGGGAGCGCCGAGAACGGGGACCGCCTTCGACACTATGGGATGTCCCGTTTTGCAGATTGTCCTAGGGGGCTCGACGCACGCCGGTTGGGAATCCAATGTCCAGGGATTATCACCCAAGGATTTGGCAATGAATGTGGTGCTGCCGGAAGTTGACGGTAGAATTCTCGCCCGCGCCATCTCATTTAAATCGGAAGCGCGCTACGATCCCAAAACAGAAATCTCCGTGGCGTATCATGAAGCGGTGCCGGATCGCGTCAACTTCACCGCCGACCTTGCAGCGCGTTGGATCCGGCTCTCCCAGACACCGGCACAAGACAGACGAATCGCCATCGTTCTCGCCAATTATCCAAACAAGGACGGTCGGCTCGGCAACGGCGTCGGGCTCGACACGCCAGCCAGCGCCATCAACGTTTTGAATTTGCTGGCCCACCATGATTACACCGTCGACGGTATTCCGAGCGACGGAAATGCCTTGATGCAGAAACTCTCCGCCGGACCGACCAACGCGCTAGACCGGCGACACCAGCGCAAAGGGGGTGTCCGTCTATCGCAATTGGAATACCAAACGCATTTCGACACACTACCGGAAAGCGTGCGCCACAAGGTAAGCAAGCGTTGGGGCGCCCCGGCGACCGACCCCTTCGTCATCGGCGCCGATTTCCTGCTCCCGGTTCTCGAACTCGGCAATATCGTGGTCGCGATCCAACCGGCACGCGGTTACAACATCGACCCGGCGGAAAGTTATCATGATCCCGACTTGGTTCCGCCACATGGCTATATCGCCTTCTATGCTTGGCTGCGGAAATCCTATGACGCCCATGCGGTGATCCATCTCGGCAAGCACGGCAATCTCGAGTGGCTGCCAGGCAAAGCCGTCGCTTTGTCTAAGGACTGCTTTCCTGAGGCGGTCTTCGGCGCGATGCCGCATCTCTATCCCTTTATTGTCAACGATCCGGGCGAAGGCGCGCAAGCGAAGCGGCGAACTTCCGCCGTCATCATCGATCATCTGACACCGCCCCTCACCCGTGCTGAATCATACGGTCCACTAAAGGATTTAGAGGCGCTGGTTGACGAATATTACGAAGCTGCCGGTATCGACCCACGCCGGATTGAACTCTTACGCACCCAAATTCTCGACCTCGCGCAGGCCACCGGCCTCGACAAGGACACCGGTATGGTGGCTGAGGAAGAACCGGCATCCGCCCTCGCCAAACTCGACAATTATCTCTGCGAATTGAAGGAAATGCAGATCCGGAACGGTCTGCATGTATTCGGCGATTCGCCCGACGGAACGTTGCGCAACGACCTATTGGTCGCTCTAACCAGGATTCCGCGAAACGCGGGCGTAGCAGGTGACGCGTCGCTGATCCGGGCGCTCGCTACCGACCTTCAACTAGCAGATTTCGACCCGCTCGATTGTGAAATGGCAGCCGACTGGATGGGTTTGCGCCCAGACGCATTGAATCTCTGCGAAGATACTTGGCGGTCGGCCGGCGACACAGTCGAACGCTTGGAGGCGCTTGCCCTTCGGCTGGTGCGCGGCGATGCAGTGCCGGCGGCCCATTGGCAACACACCCTTGACGTGCTGACCGAAATTCAGGAACAGGTGGCGCCCTCCGTGGATCAAAGCGGCAGGGCTGAAATTGAAGCAATATTGACCGGACTTGACGGTAAGTTCGTGATCCCCGGCCCCTCCGGCGCACCGACGCGGGGACGCCTCGATGTGCTGCCGACGGGTCGAAATTTTTATTCCGTCGACAATCGCACCGTCCCGACCCCCGCGGCTTGGCTACTTGGCTGGAAATCGGCCGACCTGCTGATCGCCCACCATCGCCAAACCCAAGGTGCCTGGCCCCGCACCATCGTGCTGTCAGCTTGGGGCACCTCTAATATGCGAACTGGCGGCGAAGATATCGCTCAGGCACTAGCGCTGATGGGCGTGCGACCACAATGGGACAACGCCTCTCGGCGGGTGACCGGGTTTGAAATTCTGCCACTCGACACCTTGGACCGGCCCCGGGTCGATGTGACCTTGCGCATTTCCGGCTTCTTCCGTGACGCCTTTCCAGCGCAGATCGATCTATTTGATTCCGCCGTCCGCGACGTCGCCGCCTTGGACGAATCAGAAGCTGATAACCCGTTGGCGGCGCGAACACGGATCGAGCAAGGACGCTTGATCGCTGACGGCGTAGACGAGAGCATCGCGGCGAAGCGCGCCGGGCATCGCATTTTTGGATCGAAACCGGGCTCCTATGGTGCCGGTCTGCAAGCCTTGATCGACGAGCGCGGCTGGGAGAGCGAGGGCGATCTCGCCCGCGCCTATATCGCCTGGGGTGGATATGCCTATGGCGGGGGCGCTGAAGGAACAGCAGAACACCGCTTATTCGAGGAACGCCTGAGCCTCGTCGAGGCGGTCGTCCACAATCAAGACAATCGGGAACACGACCTGCTGGATTCGGACGATTACTATCAGTTCGAAGGGGGCGCCACGACGGCGGTCCGCCATTTATCGGGACAACAACCAGCGATCTATCACAACGATCACTCGCATCCCGAATCACCAAGGATCCGCAATTTGGAAGACGAGATCGGCCGCGTCGTGCGCGCCCGCGTCGTCAACCCGAAGTGGATTTCAGGCGTGATGCGTCACGGTTACAAAGGTGCCTTTGAGATGGCAGCGACCGTCGACTACCTCTTCGCCTTTGCCGCGACCGCGCGTGTCGTACAAGACCATCATTTCGATTTGGTCTACGATGCCTATCTCGGTGACAATGAGGTGCGGCAATTCCTGATCGACAATAACCCGGCCGCTGCAAAAGAGATTGCCGAACGATTGATCGAGGCCCAGGAAAGAGGCCTCTGGAAACCGCGTTCGAACGCCGGCCGAGCGCTATTGGAAGAATTAGCGGACGACAACTTGAGGGCCGTATCATGAGCGACAAATCGCAAGACGAAATCAACGAACGCGCCAACGAAAAATCACGCAAGCGCAAGGAAGCGCGCGACCGGATGCTGGCGACAAAAACCATCGAGAAGGGTTTGCTGATCGTCCATACGGGTAAGGGCAAAGGCAAATCGACCGCTGCCTTTGGCTTGGTCATGCGGGCACTCGGCCATGGTATGCGGATCGGCATCATCCAGTTCGTGAAAGGCAAATGGGAGACCGGCGAACGGGACATCTTGGATAAATTTCCTGATCTAGTAACCATTCGTACTATGGGTGAGGGCTTCACCTGGGAAACCCAAGACCGTGGCCGCGACATCGCCGCCGCGGAGACCGCATGGGAAGCCGCGAAGGAAATGATCGACGCAAGCCGGGGGCCCGATCCGAAATACGATCTCGTCCTATTGGACGAGCTCAACATCGTACTGCGTTACGACTACATCCCGCTTGACGATGTCGTTGCCTTCCTCACCGCGAAACCGGAGGACCTGCACGTGATCGTCACCGGCCGCAATGCCAAGGAACCGTTGATCGAAGTCGCAGACCTAGTGACGGAAATGACGATGGTGAAGCATCCGTTCCGAGCCGGGGTCAAAGCACAGAAGGGCATCGAGTTCTAATTTATGGCCACGATTATGATCCAGGGTACGAGCTCCGACGCTGGCAAATCGCTGGTGACGGCCGGACTCTGCCGGGCGTTCACAAATCGCGGCCTCAAAGTGCGGCCCTTCAAACCGCAGAACATGTCGAATAACGCAGCAGTCACGCCAGATGGTGGTGAAATAGGACGCGCCCAGGCATTGCAGGCCCGTGCCTGCCGGTCAGAACCCAACGTCGACATGAACCCCATTCTTCTAAAACCGCAAACCGATGTGGGCTCACAATTGATCGTGCGGGGAAAAGTGCGGCGCAACACAACGGCGCGCGAATATTACACCTTGAAAGACGAGTTGCTGCCGGTCGCCATCGAGAGTTTCGAGCGCCTCGAATCCGATTGTGATCTGGTCGTTGCTGAAGGTGCTGGTAGTCCGGCTGAAGTCAATCTGCGTTATGCAGACATCGCGAATATGGGTTTCGCCGTCCCGACTAAAACGCCAGTCGTTTTGGTCGGCGACATCGAACGCGGCGGTGTCATCGCCAGCGTGCTCGGCACCTGGCATCTTTTGGAGAGAGATGAACGCGCTTTGCTTGCGGGTTACATCGTCAACAAGTTCCGGGGCGATCCGTCGCTTTTCGACGACGGTTTGGCGCGCATTACTCAGGATACGGGACTGCGCAGCTTCGGTGTCCTGCCATGGTTCGAGGATGCGAGAAAGCTACCCGCCGAAGACGCCTTGGCCCTGGGTCGGTACGGCGGGGAGCATGCCGGACCGATCAAAATCGTCGTGCCGGTCTTCTCCCGCGTCGCTAATTTCGACGATCTCGATCCCCTTGCCGCCGAACCTGACATTGAATTGGTCATGATCAAGTCGGGGCGCCCACTGCCAGGTGATGCCAACCTCGTCCTGTTGACCGGATCAAAATCAACGCGTGGCGATCTCGCTCTTTTGCGTGAGAACGGTTGGGATATTGATATCAAGGCGCATGTCCGCCGCGGCGGATTGTTACTGGGCTTGTGTGCCGGATATCAAATGCTGGGCCGAGAGATTGCAGACCCAGACGGAATAGAGAGCGCTCCGGGGAATTCGGTAGGCCTTGGTTTATTGGATGTGGTCTCTCGCCTGGAGGGTAACAAAACGCTCAAGACTACCAGCGGCACAGATGTGCGCACTGGCCTGCCGGTAACTGGCTACGAGATGCATATCGGTAAAACGACAGGCCCTGGCACTCATTTCCCCATGTTGCAGATCGACGGCCGAGACGAGGGCGCGGTCTCGGGCGATGGGTTAGTTGCCGGATGCTATCTCCACGGCCTGTTCGCCAATGACGATTTTCGCCACGGGTTCCTCACGCAACTCAAACCCCGGCCAGAAAGCGGCATTCGCTACGAACAACAAGTCGAGAGTACACTCGACGCCTTAGCCACCCACTGCGAAGCCCACCTCGATCTCGACGGTATCGCGGCTGCGGCGGGAGTTCCTTAGATGCTCAGCGCCAAAACACCAAAGCCGAGCATGATGATACCCGAGACGGCATATAGGCGTAGTGCGCGCCGAATATCTTGCGCGCCCGGGTCTCGCCGACCGCCTCCCATCCAGGCATCATCCACATGACGCTCGCCATAGACACGCGGGCCCGCCAAGGCCAACCCCAGTGCCCCGGCCATCGCCGCTTCCGGCCAACCGGCATTCGGCGATCTGTGTTTTGGCGCATCCCGACGCATGGCGATCAACGCCGCCCGCCCGCTCGTAGTCGGCAAAACCAAGGCCGACAGTACAAAGATAATTCCCGCCAAACGTGCGGGCGCCAAGTTCGCCAGATCATCGAGCCGCGCCGCGGCCCAGCCAAAGGCTTCGTAGCGTTCATTGCGATAACCCACCATGCTATCGAGCGTGTTGATGGCCTTGTAAGCGAGTATGCCCGGCAATCCAAAAACGATGTAAAAGACCACCGGAGCCACGACACCGTCACTAAAGTTTTCCGCCGCCGATTCGATGGCGGCCCGCGCGACCCCCGCATCGTCGAGGCTTTGCGGGTCGCGCCCAACGATATGGCCAACCGCGCTCCGGCCCGCGTCGAGGCTTTCGTCGAGGCCTGCGGCAACACGCCAAACATGCGCATAGAGATCGCGATTGGCGATCAGGACGGCGACGAATATCGCTTCGCCAATCCATGCCCATTCGAACAATACCATTCGCAATCCCAAACCGAGCAGCCAGCCAATCGCTGCGCAGCTACCGACGAGCGCCAAGACCATCAAAAATCCGGCGAAACGCCGCGACCAATTGGCGGATTTCGGGTTGTTGAGTGCGGAATCAAACCGACCAATCATCTCGCCAAGAATGGCAACCGGGTGCGGGACATGACGATAGAGCCAGTGGGGATCACCCACCAATGCATCGAGAATGAAGGCCAAAGCCAATATCCAATGATGGATTTGGCCGCCGGAATATTGCTCGGGAAACGACATAAACACACTACAACCCTGCGCGCCGAATCGCGGCGCGTCAACGACAACAATCGGCGACCAAGGTCGCGACGAACTGCGAGGATATGATGACGGGTAAGACAGGAGTTCTACTTTGTGGGCATGGTAGCCGAGACACCAATGCCATCCGCGAGTTCGCCGTTTTGGCGAAAATGCTGGATAAACGCCTGCCCGACGTCGATGTCGATCATGGCTTCCTCGAATTCGCAACTCCGGTCATCCACACGGCCCTCAATGCGCTGCGGGAGAAAGGCAATACAGAGATTCTGGCATTGCCCGGCATGCTGTTTGCCGCCGGTCACGTCAAAAATGACATCCCGTCCGTGCTGAATACCTACATGGTTCAGAACCCCGGCATGAACGTGCATTACGGTCGCGAACTTGGCATCGATCTGAAGATGGTACGGGCTGCGGGGCAACGTATACAAGAAACGTTGGATAGCGCGCCAAATGGCATCTCGAAACACGAGACACTGTTGATGGTGGTGGGTCGTGGCGCTTCCGATCCAGATGCCAATTCCAACATCTCCAAGGTCATGCGCCTGTTGTGGGAGGCCTTTGGGTTTGGCTGGGGCGAAGTCTGCTATTCGGGCGTCACCTTTCCTCTGGTGGAGCCAGGATTGGAACATGCGACAAAACTCGGATTTAAGCGGATCATCGTATTCCCCTATTTCCTGTTCACCGGCATTTTAGTGAAACGCATTTACGACTACACCGATGTGGTAGCGACCCGGCACCCGGAGATCGAGTTCATCAAGGCCCCTTATCTAAACGCGCAACCGTTGGTGCTGGAGACTTTCGTCGACCGAATGGTCGAAATTCAAGAAGGCACCGGCAACATGAATTGTCAGATGTGCAAATACCGCGAACAGGTATTGGGTTTCGAGGACGAAGTCGGATTGCCGCAAGAAAGCCATCATCATCATGTCGAAGGCATTGGCACCAACGAAGACCAAAGCCATACCCATGATCACAGCCATAGTCACGGTCACCATCACGGTGACGGCCATGATCACGACCACAGCCACGATCATGGCCACCATCCCTATCCCCACGCCGATCACCCGCTCGGCCCCGTTACCATGGAACCATCGAAAGACGACGCGGACTAAATCTATGAGTACCTATATTCGCAACCCCAAGGAAATTTACCGACGTTCCTTCGCCATTGTGCGTGAGGAAACGATGCTCGATGACTTACCGCCTGAAATGGCAGAGGTCACGATCCGTCTGGTGCATTCCTGCGGCATGCCGGAGATCATCCCGGACCTCTCATGGTCGCCCGATCTCGTCGCGTCAGCAAAACAAGCCTTGCTAGCCGGCAAACCCATCGTCACCGACGTGCGGATGACGGAAGTCGGGATCATTCGAAATCGCCTAACGAACAACAACCCGGTGCACTGCGCCATAAGTGATCCAGATGCGGCGACTATCGCACAAGAACGCGGGACGACACGCTCCGCTGTCGCCATCGAAAACCTTGCATCGGAATGGAACGGCGGCGTAGTCGCCATCGGCTCCGCACCAACAGCACTATTCCGGGTGTTGGAACTGATAGCGGAAGGTGTCGCGCGCCCGGCAGCCATTCTCGGCTTTCCAGTCGGATTTGTCGGCGCCGCGGAATCGAAAGAGGCACTGATTGCCGACAATCTCGGGGTACCGTATCTCACCTTGCGCGGACGGCGTGGCGGAAGTGCGCTCGCCGCCGCCGCAGTAAACGCGCTCTCCGGCCCCTTGGAGGGTTAAGCGATGTCGGAGAAATGGCTTTCCATTATTGGGATCGGCGAAGATGGGCTGGATGGACTAACACCGGCTGCCAAGACCCTGCTCGATACGGCAAAGATTCTCATCGGCGGCGAGCGGCACCTGGCAATGGTGCCCGACGACGTGCGCGAACGACGGGCCTGGCCAAGCCCAATCCGCACATTGATGCCCGAGATCGAGGCACTGCGGGGGCAACGGGTCTGCGTCCTTGCGACCGGCGATCCAATGCATTTTGGTGTCGGTACGACATTGCTGCGCGGTATTCCCGCCTCCGAAGTGACCATCGTTCCGGGCCGCTCCGCCTTAACAATGGCGACGGCGCGTCTCGGGTGGACGCGGCATGAAACAGATTGTCTGACCTTGCATGGGCGGCCCTTGGAGTTGCTCCACGCCTATCTTTACCCGGGCGCGAAGCTCCTGGTTTTGACTGACGACGGAGCGGCACCAAAGGCCATCGCGGAACTGCTCACCGAGCGCGGATATGGGCCGAGCCAACTTACGGTCCTAGAACGCATGGATGGAGCTTCCGAAAGCCACATCGACGGTACCGCAGCGACCTGGGCCACGGATCAAACAGACGATTTCAACACGGTAGCCATCCACTGTACCGCTGAGCCAAACGCTACTCATCTCACTCGGACGCCGGGCCTACCGGATGACGCATTCGAACATGACGGCCAGCTCACAAAACAAGAGGTTCGTGCCATCACCCTATCTGCGCTGGCTCCGGCACCGGGTACAATATTGTGGGATGTAGGTGCCGGATGCGGTTCAATCGCCATCGAATGGATGCGCCAACACCCGCGAAATTCCGCCGTCGCCATTGAGCATAATGCCGATCGCCTGCAACTGATCGCCACCAACGCAAGCGCACTGGGCGCTCCAAGGATGCAGATCATCTCCGGCAAAGCACCCGATGCACTCGCCAGTCTCGTGCCGCCGGACGCGGTCTTCATCGGCGGCGGCATCACGACGGGTGGATTAATCGAGCGCTGTTGGAGCGAATTGAAACCAGGCGGCCGATTGGTCGCTAACGTCGTCACTACGGAAGGCGAACGGATTTTGAGTAACTGGCGAGAGAATTATGGCGGTGATCTTCGGCGCATCTCCATCGAACGCGCGGAGCCGGTCGGACGTCTAACCGGATGGCGTCCCGCAATGACGGTCACCCAATATATCGGCAGGAAATCATGAGCGGCACACTGTACGGCCTAGGTGTCGGACCGGGTGACCCAGACCTCATTACACTAAAGGCGCTCCGTATTCTGCAATCCGCATCCGTTCTCGCCTATCCGGCGCCGGAAGTGGGGGAAAGCCTTGCGCGGAAAATCGTTTCTCCACATCTCCCCGGCACGCAGATCGAGATTGCCATTCGCATGCCGCTCTCGGCGCCTAATTTTCCTGACGACGAAGTTTATGGCGAAGCCGCAATCTCGTTGAAGGAACATCTCGCCGAAGGCCGCGATATCGCAGTACTTTGCGAGGGTGATCCGTTTTTCTACGGCTCGTTCATGTATCTCTTCTCGCGCATGGTGGCGGACTACAAAGTCGAAGTTGTCCCCGGCGTCTCCTCACCGATGGCTTGTGCTGCGGTCCTCGGTGCACCCTTGGCTGCCCAAAATGATGTCCTGACGATCTTGCCGGGGCCTCTCGATACGGAAGCCTTGCGCTCGCGCCTGGAGGTCACAGATGCGGCGGCGATCATAAAGCTCGGCCGGCATTTCCTACGCATCCGTGCCTTACTTGAGGACATGGATCTGATCGCACAATCACGCTACGTGGAACGGGCGACGATGGATGCGGAACGCATAGCACCGCTTGATGAGGTAGACCCGACCTCGTCACCCTATTTCTCAATGATCCTCGTGCATCGCCGGGGGCAGGCATGGCTGCGATGAACCCACCAGGCATCATCGTCCTAGCCGAGGCGGCATTGGAGACCGCCAAACGCGTCCGCGATCTTTATCCTGGAGCGGAGATATTCAGGCGTGCCAGGCGTATCTCTGATGGCACGCCATATGACGATACCGGCACGCTACTAAGACGATTATTTGCGGAAAACCGACCCATTATCGGCATTTGTGCGGCCGGAATATTGATCCGGCTCCTCGCTCCAGGACTAAGCTCTAAGACAAACGAGCCTCCAGTCCTGGCCCTTTCGGAAGATGGGCAAGTCGTCGTTCCTCTCTTGGGTGGCCACAACGGAGCAAACCAAATGGCCGGGGAAATTGCTGATTGTCTCCGCGGCAGCGCAGCCCTCACGACTGCGACCGACCGGCGATACGGTGTGGCGCTCGACGATCCGCCGCCAGGCTGGGTTCTCGCCAATCCAGAAGACGCAAAATCCTTTTTCGCCGCATTGCTGGCGGGCGAGAACGTCCGATTATTGAGCGAAGCGGATTGGCTGACGGGGAGCGACCTTCCTATCGACCCCGACGGTAAGCTTACGATAGAGGTGAGCGAAACCATCCAGGTCGGGACTGCCAAACACCTCATCTACCATCGCCAAAATCTCACACTCGGTATCGGTTGCGAGCGCGGAGCGTCTTCTGAAGAAATTTCCAACCTAGTTGCCGAAACTCTATCCGCGAACCACCTACATCCAGCTGCGATCGCCGGTGTCTGGTCCATAGACGTCAAAATGGATGAACCCGGCATTGCGGAACTCGCGCAGTCGATCGACGTCCCATTACGGTTTTTTCCGCCCAAGACGCTGGAGGCGGAGACACCGAGGTTGGCCAACCCATCGGAACTCGTCTTTCGAGAAGTCGGTGCCCACGGTGTAGCGGAAGCCGCAGCCCTGGCCGCTGCCGGACCGGCATCGGCACTCATCGTGCCAAAAGCCAAGAGCCTGCGCGCAACCTGCGCCATCGCCCGCGCTGCCGAACCGATCGAAGCGACAGCAGGAACGGCACGGGGACACCTAACGCTCGTTGGACTCGGCCCGGGCTCAGCCGAATGGCGCACCGCAGAATGTGAGACCGTCTTGCACCAAGCGGAAGAGATTGTCGGATTTCAGATGTATATCGACTTGATCGACGACCTCGACCTCGCGGCCCGCAAACACGCCTTCAAGATTGGCGCAGAAAGCGAGCGTGTTCGCACCGCTCTCGACCTCGCCGCGCAAGGACGGCGGGTCGCGTTGGTCTGTTCCGGCGACGCAGGGATTTATGCCATGGCGGCGCTCACCTATGAAATGGTCGACGAGAGTTCAAGCGTCGACTGGCGGCGCCTTGATATCAGCGTGGCGCCTGGCATCTCTGCACTTCAAGCTGCTGCCGCCCGCATTGGGGCACCACTCGGCCATGATTTCTGCACCATCTCGCTCTCTGACCTGCTGACCCCTTGGCCGGTGATCGAGAGTCGCATTCGCGCCGCCGCCGATGGTGACTTTGTCGTCGCATTTTACAATCCCGTCTCAAGACGACGGAACACGCAACTTCCTGGCGCGCGGGACATCCTACTCAATGTCCGCCCATCGGAAACACCAGTGGTACTCGCTCGCAATCTGGGCCGAGCGGATGAAAGTATCAACGTTATCACCCTCGGAGCCTTAACAACGGTGACGGTCGACATGACCACTGTCGTGTTGGTCGGCTCTTCCGAGACCCGCCGGATCGATCGCCGGGACGGCGGTGTCTGGGTCTATACGCCGCGCGGTTATGCCGCCAAGAATTCAAAGGATGCTCATGCATGACGGTTTATTTCATTGGTGCCGGGCCAGGTGCTGCAGACCTCATCACCATTCGCGGTCAACGATTGATTTCCCGCTGTCTGGTCTGCCTATACGCGGGATCACTCGTCCCGGAAGAGATCGTCGCCGCCGCACCCAATGATGCGCGCGTGCTTGATACAGCGAGCATGAACCTTGATGAAATCATCGCGGAAATCACCATCGCCCATCAGAGCGACAAGGATGTAGCCCGAGTTCATTCAGGAGATCCATCGATCTACGGCGCTATCGGGGAGCAGATGCGGCGGCTAGACGACTTACGAATCGATTACGAGATCGTCCCGGGTGTGCCCGCTTACGCAGCAGCGGCCGCAGCCCTGAAGACCGAACTGACACTACCCGATGTGAGCCAGACGATAATCTTGACGCGCACGGCAATGAAATCTTCGGCCATGCCAGCAGGCGAAGAATTGGAAAATTTAGCACGCAGTGGCGCAACTCTGGCAATCCATCTCTCGGTCCGCAATATCAAATCCGTCATCGAAGCGTTGAACCCGGCCTATGGAAAGGACTGTCCCGTCGCAGTCGTCTATCGGGTCACCTGGCCAGACGAGCAAATATTGCGCGGCACCCTCTCCGATATCGCTGGGCAAGTTCGCGCCGCTAAGATCACGCGCACCGCTTTAATCCTCGTCGGCCACGCGCTCGATCCCGCGTCGGGAACGGAGAGCCGATTATATGCTTCCGATCACGTTCATCTTTTTCGTCACCAAAAGAGTAAACGGGCAGGTGAAGCCTAGCGAACTTTCGCCTCTATCCATTCTAACGCAGCCTCAGCCGCATCCACGATCGGAACCTTCGGCGCTTCCGGACGCTCGATCATAATGACGGGAATACCCGCTTCGCGAGCTGCCTGTATTTTTGGATAAGTATCTGTTCCACCGCTGTTTTTCGAAACAATGCAATCGATCTCATATTCCCGAAACATGCGCCGCTCCGCCGCCAAATCGAATGGGCCTCGGTCGCTGATCAGTTTAAAGGAATTCAGCGACGGTGATGTTGTTGGTAAATCGATTAGACGAATTAGGAACCAAATATCGCGGCATTCCGCAAAGGCATCGATCTCTTGGCGGCCAATCGTCAGGAATACCCGAGTGCCATACTCTGAAAGGCGCGCTGCAGCCTCAGCAACATTGGCAACGCAAACCCAACGGTCGCCGGCTTGTGTCTCCCAGGTCGGACGACATATGACCAATCGGTCGGTCGCGCATTTCTCGCACGCGGTAACCGCACTCCGGCTGATCGTATCCGCAAAGGGATGGGTCGCATCAACGACTAGACCTATACCTTGCTCGGATATATAAGCTTCGAGCCCTGCGGCACCGCCAAACCCACCGCGCCTAACATCCCCAGCAATCTCCGCCGGATTCGCGGTCGCACCTGCGAGAGATGTCTCCACGTGAAACCGAGTATCTCCATCCAACCGTTCGGCCAAACGTCGGGCCTCACCAGTGCCCCCGAGGATAAGAATCCGGAGCGGTTCAATCATCGCAACGCCCGACCAACACTCCTTTGCGATCGAAGATCAAAACTTCGACTTCAGTCGCGCTGGACACCTGCCCAAGCGCCGTATCGCGCGCGGCACGTGCAACAATCTCCCCGATGGGAAAATCGGCTACCTTAGCGATCTGCAATGCGCGTCCAGCCGTCTCCGCCTCTCTAATGTCCTTTACCAATAACGCCGACGCACCCGAACTCGCCGCACACCCTGCCATCCAATTGAGATCGATGCGCCCGCGCTTCGAATGCAAATCCAGCAATCCGGCCCCGAGTTTTCCAAGTTTCGCGAATCCCCCCGCGACGGTGAGGCGGCGAATGGGATGGCGGCGAATATATTTCAGCGTTCCGCCCGCAAAATCACCCATATCGATCAGCGCTTCTTCCGGCAAATTATAAAGCGTTTTGACCGCGACTTCGGAAGTCGATCCGGTTGCAGCAGCCGCATGTTCAATTCCCGCCGCCCGCGCAACATCGATGGAGCGGTGGATTGAGTGTATCCAAGCGGAGCAGGAAAACGGGATGACGACGCCGGTTGTGCCCAAGACCGACAATCCATCAACAATCCCAAGACGCCCGTTCAGTGTTTTTTTGGCCAGCTGTTCGCCGCCGGGGATGGCTATTTCAACTTCCACGTCCGGCGAGACACCGTGCGCCGCGGCAACATCTGCTACCTCCGCAACGATCAAACGCCGTGGAGCAGGATTGATCGCCGGCTCCCCAACGTCAAGTTCAAGCCCCTCGCGCGTTACGGTGCCGATACCTTCGCCAGCGCGAAATCGCACCCCTTCGCCCGCATTCAGTAATCGCACCCGTACGACAACCAAAGCACCATGGGTGACATCGGGATCGTCCCCGGCATCCTTGATGATAGCGGCCTCCGCGACACCGTTGCGAAGGGTGTGGCGCGCCAAGGCGAAACTTGGCCGTTGGCCGCCCGGCAAGGTAATCGCGACTGGATCGGGAAACTCGTTCTCAATTAAAGCAGTATAGGCGGAACGGGCGGCAGCGGCGGCGCAAGCCCCTGTCGTCCAACCGCGTCGCATTTCTTGTACGGATGTTTTAGTCATAAGGTCACTTTATACGCCTCTTTACCTAGCTCTCGAAAGGACCGAGGTGTAAATTGCGGCCATGTTCAAACGTCTCCCCCATATGCCGGCATTTGAGCCTGGTTGGGTCTGGCTCACAGGTGCTGGTCCCGGTGATCCGGGTCTCCTCACGTTGCTCACGCTCCACGCCTTACAATCCGCTGATGTGGTGGTCTATGACGCGCTGGTGGGTGACGGTATATTGGAGCTGGCTGGCAACAACGCAGATCTCATCTACGCCGGGAAAAGAGGTGGGAAACCATCACCGAAACAGCGTGATATCTCCCTTCGATTGATCGAATTCGCCCGTGCTGGCAAACGCGTATTGCGCTTAAAGGGCGGTGATCCCCTCGTCTTTGGGCGTGGCGGAGAGGAAGCCTTGGCGCTGGTGGATGCCGGAATTGATTTCCGGATCGTCCCCGGTATCTCGGCCGGGATTGGTGGCCTTGCCTATGCCGGTATCCCACTGACCCACCGCGATACGAACTCAGCCGTAACCTTCGTGACCGGGCACAACGCTTCCGGTATCGTTCCCGACACTGTCGACTGGAAAGCGTTGGCCAAAGGGTCCGATACCTTAGTCGTCTATATGCCGTTGAAACATATCGAGCGCATCAGTGAGATGCTGATTGATGCGGGGCGCGCGCCGGATGAACCAGCGGCGCTGGTCTCGAAAGCGACTACCCAAGACCAACAAGTCGTCGTCTCGACCCTATCGCGAATATCTGAAGATGCAGCTGCCACCGCGCTGAAACCGCCGGCGATGTTTATCCTCGGACAAGTCGTTCGACTACAGGACGGATTGGATTGGCTCGGCGCTCTCTCGGGCAAAAAGCTCCAGGCCGACCCGTTTGGGACGAAACGTCTCGATGATAGCGCGTGACCACGGCGGGCACCCTTAACGGCTTTATTATCGCAGCCCCTTCATCGGGCAGTGGAAAAACTTTTCTTACCCTATCGCTCCTCCGCGCTTTTCGCGCACGAGGGCGGAATGTCAGCTCGTTCAAAGTCGGACCGGATTATATCGATCCCGGATTTCACGCGGCAGCATCGGGCCGCCCCTGTATCAATCTCGATCCATGGGCGATGCGCGCGGAGACGATCCGGAACAATCTCGCCTCAACTGTCGACGGCAGCGATCTCGTGATCGGCGAAGGGGTTATGGGCTTATTCGACGGGGCGGCAGGCGGCAACGGTTCGACGGCCGACCTCGCCGAAAGTATTGGATTTCCAGTCGTCCTGGTCATCGACGCCAGGGGCCAAGCAGCCTCTGCCGCCGCCCTCGTTCATGGCTTCGCTGAGTATCGCCCTTCCCTCAACTTAGCAGGTGTGATCTTCAATCATGTCGGCGGGCCACGGCATCGCGACATGCTGCTGAGTGCCATGACGGATCGCCCGACACCGGTATTGGGCTGCGTGCCGCGCGACGCGGAACTCACATTACCCGAGCGGCACTTGGGATTGGTGCTTGCGGGTGAACATACCGGTCTGGAATCATTTCTCGAGCGGGCTGCCACACACATTGCCGACTACATCAATTTGGATGCGCTCGCGGCTCTGTCGGTTCGCCTACCGGGCGCCGCCAAAGGCATCACTCCACCTATACCACCGCTCGGACAGCGAATTGCGGTCGCTCGCGACAGTGCCTTCGCATTCGCCTACCCGCATGTATTGGAGAGCTGGAGCAACGCGGGCGCGGTTATCGAAACCTTCTCCCCACTTGCCAACGAAGCGATGCCCACGTGCAATGCGATCTATCTTCCGGGCGGCTATCCCGAACTTCATGCAGGCGCTCTATCCGCCAATCATACTTTCATGAACTCCCTCAGAACCGCTGCCAAACAACAAATACCAATATTCGGGGAATGCGGCGGCTATATGGTCCTCGGTGACGGCCTCATCGACGCGGAGGGAGATCGTCATTCCATGGCTGGCCTTCTGCCGCTCGAGACTTCCTTTGCCGAGCGCCGTCTGCATCTAGGATATCGCGACGCCATACTCTCGACAGAAATGCCGTTCGGAGCGAAAGGTGCACGGTTTCGCGGCCACGAATTCCATTACGCCACAATCTTAAAGGAAGACGGAGACGAGCCGGTCTTCACCTGTCGCGACTCCTTGGGAGATTCTCTTGGCTATTTCGGCCGGCGTGTCCGCAGCGTGTCTGGCTCATTCCTGCACTTAATCGACCGGCGGGATTAACGCCTGACGCACTCTTTCGAAATCGTCCTCGCTCGCGGGGATGCCGAAGCGCAGCCAATTAGGATTTTGCGGGAAATGCCGCACCAATATGCCAGCACGGCCTAAGCGCTGAAAGATCGTCTGGGCGCCCCCACCTGCCGCCAAGCGGAATAACGGCGTCCCCCCAATAATCATCAGCCCCGATTGCGCCAACATCGCATCCAAACGCTGCGCAGTCGTCGATAACCGTTCTCGGGTTTCAGCATGCCAATACTCATCGGCTAGCGCCTCGCACGCGATTGAGATAGCGGGTCCGCTGATCGCCCAGGGGCCTAAAGCTTCGCCGAAGACGCGGGCGAGCGGTGGCGTGGTCATCGCAAAACCCAGGCGGAGACCTGCCAATCCATAAAACTTCCCAAAAGAACGCAAGACGATAAGGCCCTCGCGCCCGCACCAATCAGCGACACTGGTATCAGGCGCGATATCGGCAAAGGCCTCGTCGACGACAAGCCATCCGCCGCGAGCTGCGAGTCTTTCTCTCAGCACGCTCAATCGCTCACGCGACATGACCCGTCCATCTGGATTATTCGGGTTCGTCAGGACAACAACCGACACATCGCTGTCGAAACTCGTCTCATTTTCAATCTCGACAACGGAATGCCCCGCTGCCCGCCAGGCCGCCCGATGCTCTCCGTATGTCGGCGACAGCACCGCGACCTTCGATGTCTCCCGCAGCCTAGGCAATAATTGGATCAAGGCTTGGCTGCCCGGCGCGGAGACGATTGCCCCTTGTTCGGAAAGCTCGTATCGACGCGCGGCCGCTGTTTCCAACGCCGCGATTTCTACGTCTGTTGGCAGGCGTTGCCACGCTTCCGAGCGCGGCGGCGTGAATGGATAGGGCTGCGGATTGACCCCAGTGCTGAGGTCAAGCCAACCCGTTGCAGGTCGCCCAAATGCCCTTTCCGCCCAATCCAAATTACCGCCATGGAATTCACCCGTTTTAGTTGGGGGCTGGCCCATTTCTATTGCGGTCACAGTTTTTGCACTTTCGGAAGCCGTCACACTGGGGTCAACGAGATATGCGGCGCGATGCGCGGCTCCGATACGCCGCCTCGCGCGCCAAGATCCACGCTGCCGTAGAGGCCCGCGAAGGCATCCGGTAGCGGCAGACCATCATGAGGGGCCAACCACAATCGCAACAGGTAGCGCTTTTGATCGGGATCATCCCAATCCACATAAGACGTGCGGTCATGCATGATTTGATGGTTGTGAACGATTTGCATGTCGCCCGGCTCAAACTCCATCTGCATATACAGGGCCGGATTATTAGCGAGTTTTTCCACTAAATCCAACGCCTCAGACAGTTCCGGCGTCATCGGCTGGGCGTCGGGGTATTCCGTCGCTGAGTCGATATGTCGGCGAATAATATAGATCGCCAACCGCTCCCGGTAATAATTGAAGACCGGCAACTCATACCAAGGCCCCTTTCCCGGGGGTATCTCGTCATGCCGATCACGGGGGATCGGACTGTATAGAACCTTCGCGAGATCGGGCCGGGAGGCCCAGATTTCATTGTGGATGGTGTGCGAACTCACCAGCGAGCTGAGACCGCCTGACTTAGATTTCCGAAGGCATAGCAACGAGACAATATCTACGTAGTCGCAATGATATCTCAGATGCCGGTTGGTGAGATATCCTCGCGCCGCCTCAACGACGGAACCTTCCACATCGGTGACATGTCCTAAGAGGTGTCCGCGCCCATTCTGAGGCCGCGCATTACCGATATATGATCCAAGGCCCCAATAGAGTGCTGCCATCTCTTCAAATGACAAGCCATCGATGGGTACATCGCGCAGCAGAACGAAGCCACGCCCGTTGATCACTTCCTGGCGTAACGAGTCGAGCCGTTTCCCCAAAACCGGCAGCGGAAACGTATCTCGATTTATCCGTTGGAGATCGGCCCCAAACGAGCGGACACCTCGAAGCGCATCCAATAACTCGGCCTTTTCGCGGATATCCAACGGTTTTATCCACCCAGAATCCCCACGTATCTCCGGTCCATACCAAATCGATGGTCCCGAAATCGGTCCCTTATGGGCCGGCGGATGATTGGGCGGCAATCGATCTCCAGGGATCGTCGCTGCAATGGAGGCCTGAAAACTCATGAATTCGTAACTTTCATCGTATCGCCCGCAGGATAGCCCTCCCCCCGTTTCCTGACAATTGTTGGCCTTAGTGGTTTGGTCATGGCGCCGCGTGTCACCATTTTAAGACATGACCGAAATACACGTATGAAGCGGGAACATGAATGTGAATGTTCCGCGAGTACCGACATATTTACACAGACGTGGTTTATGCCCTTCGAACAGCACGAATTTATGGGTTCTCCATTCGAAGATTAACATCCAGACATTTCTGATAATTGCTAGTGCTGCGTTAAATTGCGATCGCGCCCGATTTAAGAGAATGTCCGACGATCACTACTCGCTAACTAAAAACCTTATCGCCCAGCGGCGTAACCTTGCGTGTTTCGAGCCGATGCTGACGCCTTCAATAAATCGTGATCGTGGGCGACCACGCACATCCGACCTTGGGACCAAGGATCCCCAACCGATACGTCGTGTCCGCGTGCACGAAGCGCCGAAACCGTCGACTCTGGAAATCTCCCCTCAACCGTAAGCGCGCGCAGGGAAGCCCGTTTTGGGTAGAATGACGCGGGGAAATGCGTGGTATTGAAGGTCGGTGCGTCCACAGCCTCTTGGAGGTTTTGCCCATGATGTACGTGACGCAGGAAAAATTGCAGCGCCCATTGGTCTTGGAAATCCGCACCGGGTGTGCCGAAGGCCATATAAGGCTTACCATCGCGTGTCGCGAAACCCGGGCTGAGGGTTGTCCGCGGGCGCTTGCCGGGGGCCACGACACCGGGTGTTCCCTCTTCCAACGTGAAAATCTGCCCTCTATTGGAAAGCGCGAAACCTAAATCCGGAATAGTCGGCGAGCTGCGCATCCATCCGCCACTCGGCGTTACAGAGACCAAATTACCGAACCGGTCGGCAACATCCAGATGAACGGTATCGCCTGTCGCAATCGAAACTTCGGGTGACGAATCACCCAGCTCCAACGCTTGGCCATCATCGGACACAAGCATTCGACGTCCATCTTCCAATCCATAGACAACAGGTCCGCCGAAACCCTCAATCGAGCCAGGGCGAATTTGATCGGAGGCGATCTCCGTCACTAGGCCTCGTCGTGCATCGTTATAGGCCGCGGACAGGAGCGTCTCCATCGGCACGTCGACGAAATTGGGATCACCGTAAAACTTCTCCCGGTCTGCAAAGGCAAGCTTTGTACACTCCGTCACATAGTGGACGAACGCCTCTCCATTAGGATCCATCGCACCGAGATCGAAGCCCTTCAGGAGGGCCAATTGTTGCAATAAAACTGGCCCTTGGCTCCAGGGGCCGCATTTA
>CAJWTF010000028.1 GCA_913046825.1 uncultured Rickettsiales bacterium
GTCGTTGCAGAGAGGCATACTCTCACCTCCTTATCCGAATGCGAAACCTTCGTAACCATTGGCGGCGACGTCAGCGCATTTCTTGAAATAGGCTGGTATCCCGCCGTAATAAGGTAAAAAGACCCGAGCCTTACCTGGTACGTTAGCGCCGACATACCAACTGTCCGCGACGGATTTCAGGCCGACATTGCCCAATTCCTGATGATGATCCCACCAAGCTTTCTCGGCATTGGCCTCCGCTTCGATGGTCTTGTAACCTTTCGATTTCGCATGGCCGAGACAATCGGCAATCCAATCCACATGCTGTTCGATGGTCGGCAACATGTTGGAGAAGACTGAAGGGCTGCCGGGACCGGTGACGGTAAAGAGGTTTGGGAAATCGGCCATCGCGAGGCCGAGATATGACGAGGGCCCATCGGCCCAGCGCTCAGCAAGGCTGGCGTCGCCGCGCCCGCGAATGTCAACACGTGTCAAAGCACCGGTCATGGCGTCGAAGCCGGTGGCGATTACCAAGGCGTCGATCTCGAAATCTTGTCCATGTGCCCGCACGCTGGTCGGCGTAATCGCCTCGATGGGATTGTCGCCGACATCGACCAAGGCAACGTTGTCCCGGTTATAAGTTTCGAAATAATCGATATCGACGCAGAACCGCTTAGCGCCGATGATGTTTTTTGGGCAGAGTTTTTCGGCGGTCTCGGGATCGTCGACAAGGGCGCGGATTTTGTCGCGTACAAATTCAGCGGCGAGATCGTTGGCACCCTTATCCATCATCAAATCGCCGAAGGCGCTCATGAATCCGAGGCCGCCGCGTTGCCAGTTACTTTCGAATGCAGCGTCGCGTTCCTCCGGCGTGGCGTCGTGGATCGAGCCTTGATTGTAGACCACGTCAAGGCCCCCGCCGGTTGTCTTCGCTCGCGCCCGCATTTCTGCGTAATGCGCCTTGATCTTTTTCTCGACATCAGGATCGAGCGATCCGTTATGGGCGGGCACGGCGTAGTTGGCCGTCCGCTGGAAGACCGTGACCTGTTTGGCTTCCCGCGCGACATGCGGGATTGATTGGATTGCGGACGAACCGGTGCCAATTACCGCGACCCGTTGGCCAGTAAAATCCACTTTTTCGTGTGGCCATAACGCAGTGTGATAGGTTGGCCCGTGAAAGTCATCCAATCCGTCGATCTTCGGCCAGTTGGGGGCGGAGAGACAGCCGGTCGCCATCACATAGAAGCGTGCTGTCGTCTTGGTTCCATCCTCCGCTTCGAGCGTCCACCGCGACGTCGACTCGTCGTAGCGCGCGGCCTTCACCCGAGTATTAAATTGAATGTCGCCGCGCAAGTCGTAACGCTCCGCGACGTGGCGCGCATAGTCGAGGATTTCAGGTTGCGGGGAATAGCGTTCGGACCACGACCATTCCTGCTGTAGATCATCGTCGAACTGATAGGAGTACTGCATACTCTCGACATCGCAGCGCGCACCCGGATAGCGGTTCCAATACCAGGTCCCGCCTACATCAGTTCCAGCTTCCAGCAACCGTGCGCTCATGCCGAGGCCGCGCATCCGGTGCAGCAAATACATCCCGGCAAACCCTGCGCCCACGATGACGACGTCATATTCTCGTTCGCTCATATTGCTCAGACCCTCTGATGAATATGCATTTATTTTTCCCATGCGGGCGCAGGTGCGGCAAGCCCGCCCCTACGCTAACCCTCTCCCGCAAGCGGGAGAGGGTTAGCGTAGGGGAAACGGGTGCTCTTATATCTTCCGGGTTAAATAGCGCACTGTCTTGGAAGTGCCTGAATGCTTTCCCTGACCCACCTCATTGAATCTCATATGTGCATGAAACGCGTTTGAGCCCGGGTTGGAAGGCATTAAATTCACTTCTGAACCAATCGTCTTGGCACCGGCTGCCTGCGTCCATTCGAACAAGTCCAAATACAGCTGATGTGCGATTCTGAAACCTTGATGACTCTCCGCCCCGATAATCCGGTCGATATACAAAAAGCGGGGAAATCAGGCACGGCACCATTGAATATTAACTCCGCCATAATCGGCGTCCTGCTTCTCACTTATTCGTCGGCAGGTCAAAGAAGAACAGCGCGCCTTCGCGGAATGTAGACTCGAAATCCAATTTGCCGCCGTGACGCTGGACTTCGAGATGCTGAGGCCCAGGCCCGTGCCGCCCGACTGCCCGAGCTTCCTCCAAAACCTATGTCCACACGAAACTGACGTCTACCGTTACGCATAGGCAATCGTCGAGGAGACCGCCTGGCACAGAACGCTTGAGAGATCATGATGCATGAAGGAATAGTCGAGTGTTCCGGCCTCGGTCTGCTCCATATCCTGGATGTCGCAGACCAGCACACCCAAGCGTTAGTTGTTGCGGAGCGCGTTCTCGGTCAGTTCTTGCGCGTCAGCTCGCAACAGCACCACCGGCAAGGAATCCCAGCGATACGTGGATAGAGGTCAGCGGTTTGCGGGTTTCGTGGGTTATGTTGGCATGGTACTTTGTTTTGGCTTGGCTAGTGGCTTCGGCTTGGCGTCTCGCCAATTGCAGTTCTTAGTCGTATTTTTCACTTCGGTGATGTTGACTTGTACTTAGACGAAACCGCCATTTGCCATGCGGCGGTCGTTGGTTTTGATCCAGCGGCCGTACTTGAGTTGCACCGTGAAAATCTGGTAAGCAATTCTCTTTAGGATTTTTTGCGCTCCAAATAATCCGCGCTGAAATCGTCGCAGATGATAACATTTCCCTGGCGGGTATCGATCTCGCCTAATTCGCGGAAATGCACACCGGACCGGGCTTGCTCTTGCGTGTAATCATCTAATGGAAGGCTTTGTTGCACACGACGCGCCATAGGTAACGAAAGCCTCTTCCATACTTTTGAGGGCGTCCAGGAGGATGCCAGTGTCGTGTGTCTCGTTCGGGTCCACTGTCATCGCCAGCAGCTCGTATTATTTGAAATGAGGATCTCTTTCGTCTTCCAATTCTACCCGTCTTGTATGTTAAATATCTTGCGCGCACCTAACCCGAGCTCGACGCCGTTATTGTCAAGTCTTGCCAAATTCTCGCGTATCGCCAGAATCACTTTGACGTATTTGTAACAGGATAGCTGTTCGATGAACGATATTGCACCCCACAAGACGCTTTCCGCCAAAGAGCACGCATGCGAAATGGGCGACTACATTGCCGAAGGTACTCGTCGGGCCCATGAGATAGGTAATCGTGGGCCGATAAAACGCGGTGCTGATGGTAAGCTCGATCAAGATATTTTAGACGCCTATTGGGAGCATGGCTTCTATGTCTTTCAAGGTGTCGTGGGCGCGGAGGAATTGGCCGAACTACGGGCTGATGTAGAGCGCATGCTGGAACATGCCCCGATCGATCCGAAAAGTGATACCGATGCCAAGGGGCGTCCGGCATTTGGCAGTGAATTTACCCGGCCACCCTATCGTTACGCCCGTCCACTCAGTGATCCGCTCGGTGGAACCGACAAGAATAAAGGCCGTCATCCGGCCGCCATGTACGAGGCCGTTCCGGCGAAGGATGCGCCCGCGTGGACGGTGCAGAACTTGCACGGCAACTTGCAGCTAATGGACACGACCTTGACGCTCTACGGTCATCCGGGATTGCTTGTGGTGGCGGAAGCAGTGCTCGGTCCCGATTTCGTGCCGTATAACGAAGTGACTTTCATTAAGGAACCCGGTCTCGGACCCTCGGTCGCTTGGCATCAGGATGGGACAACTCATTGGGATTCGAACGATTGGGACCATGGCGCACATGGCTTCAACTTCATGACCCAACTCTATCCGAGCACGGCGGCGAATTGCGTTTGGATTCTGCCGGGCAGTCATAAGACGGGAAGGGTAGATATCCGGAAGATGGTGAAGGACGCGGGCTCGGATCGGATCGATGGTGCTATTCCGCTGCTCTGCAATTCTGGCGATACGTTTATCTTGAACCGGCAAGTGGTGCATGGCTCTTTCGCCAACACCTCGGACGAGCGTCGCGTAACGCTGAATGCCGGTTTTTTCCCGCGCCACCGGGTCCAGGATATGACGGTGCAGCATTTGGATGACCGGGTCGTAACTTTCGACGACGCACACATCCACGAACGTAGCCGCATGGTCCAGATCGGTATCGATGCGCGTCGACAACGCTTCCCGGACGAGGCACCGTATCGTTATGCACCGTTGGCGGGCGAGCTGGATGGAAACCGTTGGAATGAGGAAACGCGCCGGTCTGTGGTGAAAAATTATAACCTGCGGGATATGTACATATAGCGTCAGGCGGCCCCCGCTCTCTCCCTCCCGCTTGCAGGGAGGGGTTAAAGTGGGGAAATTACTGTGTTACCCGCCTCGCACGTCCCTCAAACTGGCGTCGTCGATCTTTGCGTCTAAATCGATATCTTCCTCGCCCGGCACCCTAATCGTCGTGAACTTGAATTCGGGAGCGGCGGCTGGGACCGTGGCGTCGTATCCCAATTTCGAACTGATACCCTCTCGGCTTGAGGGGTCGAGCTTCGAGCCTTGGGCGTTATGGACAGTGATCAAATCGGTATCCGCCTGAAATCGGGTTGCAACCGCCCATTCCACTTTGTCACTGTCGTGAATATCGACGTCCGCGTCCACGACGATAGCCTGCTTGATGTCGTAATGGGCGCCGAACGCGGCCATCAGGATATTCTTGGCCTCGCCCGGTTTCGGGTTCTCGACCTGGATGACGAGATGATAACGGCACACACCGCCCATGGTCAGATAGGCATTGCGAACGCAGAGGAAATTCCGCTGTAAGGTCGTCAGAATTGTCGTTTCGCGTGGAATGGCGCCGAGTAACAAGTGCTCCAATCCGCCGCCGACGATGGTGTGGAAAATCGGGTCCTTGCGATGGGTGACTTTCGTGACCTGGATGACGTGGCGCTCCGCCTGCTCGCCGTAATATTGCGGGAATTCGCCGAAAGGCCCTTCCATCGCACGTCTATGGGCGACGATTTTGCCTTCGATCACGATTTCCGCATCTGCGGGGACTACAATATCGCTCTCAAGACACCGGGTGACTTCCAGGGATGCACCGCCGAGAGCACCTGCGATTTCTAGCTCGTCGAAATCAATCGGCATCACCGCTTGCGATGCCAGCAGCGTGGCCGGCCTGGCGCCGACGACAATAGCGATATCCAGATCGCCACCGTCTTTCTCAACGCTTTCGAAAAAAGCCAGTGTGTGGCGGGGTAACAGTAGAACGCCGAGTTCCTGTGGGCCGGAAACCTGCAGTCGATGAATTGCGACGTTCTGAACTCCAGTCTTCGGGTTTTTGGTAATCGCGAGCCCGGCTGTGATATAGGCGCCGCTGTCATGTTCGTTATGGGTTGGGATCGGAAGCAATTTCTGTAAATCAGGATTGTCATGTACGACTTCCTGGCAGGGTGGGTTCTTGACCGTGATTGTTGACAGAGGATTGGCGATGGCGTCTTGAAAAGCAGGAACCAACATATCCTCCGCCACACCGAGCGCTTCCGCCATCCAGGCGCGGTTGGAGATCAAGCCGGAGACGACGCCGACATCATTGCCGCCCGGCTTGGGGAAATAGCTCGCTTGTCTGCCGTCGAGGCGGTTGGCGATCCCGGCCAACTCGAAATGAAGATCGGTGCCAGGTTTCAAGACCGTCAGCCGTTCGGTCAAATCCAAGCGATCTAACCAATCGCGCAGCCCATAATCCCGTCTATTCTCTCTCACCGGAAGGCTGTCGCTGGATGGCATCAAGCCTCTCCCTTTTGTGTTGTCGTGTTTTCCACCCCTCATTGTCATTCCCGCAACAGCGAGAATCCAGGGCTTTGGCATTATCCCTTGGCTATTTCCCACGTTCGCCTGATGTTAGCGCTTTCCCTCTGGCGTCCCGTCGTGGAAACGCTACATTTCTCCGCGAAGCAATTTAGGGAGAACCACCATGCGCGAAGCCGTTATCGTTTCCACCGCCCGCACCCCCATCGGCAAGGCCTATCGGGGCGCTTTCAACAACACCGACGGGGCCGATATGGGCGGTCATGTCGTCAAACACGCCGTCGAGCGTGCTGGGATCGATCCGGCGGAGGTCGATGACGTCATCATGGGCACGGCCATGCCGGAGGGGGCCACAGGCAATAACATCGCCCGACAGATCGCTCTTCGGGCCGGGTTGCCGGTGACGACGTCCGGCACGACGGTCAACCGGTTCTGCTCTTCAGGCATGCAGACCATCGCGATGGCGGCACAGCACATCATCGTCGACGGCGCGCCAATCATGGTCGCGGGTGGGCTCGATTCGATTAGTCTCGTCCAGAATGACAAGAAAAACAGTTATCGCGCCGCCAATCCCTGGTTGGTGGAGAACAAACCGGCCATCTACGACGCCATGATCGATACGGCGGAGACCGTTGCCAGTCGCTACGGCGTCAGTCGCGAAGCACAGGATGAGTATGCACTGCAAAGCCAGATGCGGACTGCTGCGGCGCAACAAGCCGGCAAGTTCGACGATGAAATCGTCCCGATGAAGACGGTCAAACTCGTCACCAACAAGGAAACCGGTGAGACCACCGAAGAAGAGGTCATGCTGGAGCAGGACGAATGCAACCGTCCGACGACCAATCTGGAAGGTTTGGCGAGTTTGGGCGCGGTGCGCGGCGATGAGCATTTCATCACGGCGGGCAACGCCAGCCAGCTCTCTGATGGTGCGTCAGCCGCCGTTCTCATGGAAGCGAAGGAAGCAGAGAAGCGCGGCTTGAACCCGCTTGGCTATTTCCGTGGCTTCGCCGTTGCTGGTCTCGAGCCGGACGAGATGGGGATTGGGCCGATCTATGCTGTGCCGAAGCTCCTCGCGCGCAACAATTTGACCATGGATGATATTGACCTGTGGGAGCTGAATGAAGCTTTCGCCGTGCAAGTCCTGTATAGTCGAGATCAACTCGGCATTCCCAACGAAAACCTGAACGTCGATGGCGGCGCTATCTCGATTGGCCATCCCTACGGCATGAGCGGTTCTCGCATGGTTGGTCACGCGTTGATCGAGGGCAAACGTCGAGGCGCCAAGTATGTCGTTTGTACCATGTGCGTCGGCGGTGGCATGGGTGCCGCCGGACTGTTCGAGGTCGCGTAGAGCCGACCCCCGCATTTCCACACGGTTGGAATCGACGAGCCTCTTCCTCTGCCGTGAACGGGAGAGGAAGAGGCGAGTACCGTTAAGAAAATTTGGAGAATATTATGAGTGACGAACATCTACTCGAACATGTCGAGGATAAGGTCGCGACGATTACCCTTAACCGCCCGGACGCGTTGAATGCGGTTACGCGGGATATGCTCAAAGATCTCTACGACAAGGTCGAGAAGTTCGCGGAAGACCCGGATGTCGGCGCAATTGTTCTGAAGGGCGCAGGGCGCGCTTTTTGTTCCGGCGGTGACGTAAAATCGATGGCGGCGGGTAAGGATGCGAATGCTACCCTGGAGACGCGCGCGCAAACGCTGCGCTCTCGTATGGAAGTCTCGCGATTGCTGCACGAAGTTTCGAAGCCGACCATTGCGATGGTGCGTGGTCCGGCGGCGGGTGCGGGAATGTCCTTGGCCTTGGCTTGCGACATTCGCGTCGCGAGCGAGACCGGTAAGATCATCACGGCCTTCGCGAAAGTTGGCCTTTCGGGAGACTTCGGTGGCAGCTGGTTCCTTACCCAATTGGTGGGACCGGCCAAAGCCCGGGAACTGTATTTCCTGGCGGATGCCGTCGGCGCCGAAGAAGCGCTGTCGCTCGGCCTCTTTAATCGAGTGGTGCCGGACAATCAACTCGAGGCAGAAACCATGGCGCTAGCAAGCCGCTTGGCGCATGGGCCGACGGTGACGCTTGGTTATATGAAAAAGAATTTAAACGCGGCGATTTCTCAACCTTTGGCGCAATGTCTCGATCTTGAGGCAATGCACCATGCGCGCACGAGCCAAACCGAGGACCACAGCGAAGCCGCTCAAGCATTCGTTGAGAAGCGGAAGCCGGTCTTCCAAGGGCGCTAGGATGCTCCGTCTTCGCCAAATTTGTCTTGTTGCGTCGGAGCTGGAAAAACCAGTCGCGGACTTGAAGGCAATCTTCGGTCTGGAAACGTGTTTCCATGATCCGAATGTGGGGAAGTATGGCTTGGAAAACGCTTTGCTGCCGGTGGGTACTGATTTTCTGGAAATGGTTGCACCGTTCCAGGAAAAAACCGCAGCCGGGCGTTATCTGGACCGGCGTGGCGGTGACGGCGGGTATATGGTGATCTTGCAATGCGACGATGCCGAGGCGCGAGAGCAGCGGATGCAGGAGATCGGCGTGCGTATCGCCAACCGGCTCGACTATGGCACCTATCTTGGATTGCAATTGCACCCGAAGGATACCGGCGGTGCCATTCTGGAGACCAGTACTGACCCGCGCAGTGTCGCACCGGACGGGCCCTGGCATCCTGCCGGCGACAGTTGGGAGGAGGCGGTTCGAACGGACGTCGTGCGTGCAATGAAGGCAGCGGAGCTGCAATCCGATGACCCCGGTGGATTGGCCGCGCGTTGGGCCCAAGTGTTGAATGTGCCGTTGGGACATGATGCTCAAGGCAACCCTGCTCTGAAGCTGGAGAACGCGGATCTGCGTTTCATTCCTGCGGATGACGGTCGCGGCGAAGGGCTGGGAGGACTGGATTTCGCAGTTGTAGATCGCGACGCCATTCTGCGACAGGCGTGCGCGCGAGGCTGCGATGTGGCCGGAGACACGGTTACGGTATGCGGCGTACGTTTCAAATTATTATGAGAGAAGAACATGAGCGAGAGTGAAAAGCGGCTTGATACGGTGCGCTTGCAGGAAATAGTGCAAGGGTTCTGGCGCTCCGGGGCGTTGATGGCGGCAGTTGAGCTGGGGCTTTTCACCGCTGTCTCGAAAGGAGCGGGCACCTATCCAGAAGCCGCTAAGGCACTCGACATTACGGAGACCAATGCGGAGCGGTTGATGACCGCCTGTGTGACGCTTGAATTGTTAGAGCTGGATGCCGCCGGTCGGATGTCGAATGCACCCGATGTGGAACGATTCCTAGTAGAAGGTTCATCGCGATACGCCGGTCCGTGGATGCTGTTCACCAAACCAAGCTGGAACGATTGGGGACAGCTTTCCGAGAAGCTCAAATCGAAGACGGTTGACCGTTTGGGTAAATATGGCGAGTTCACCGTCGATAGGGCGCGCGAATACCATAAGGCGACCTATAGCATCGGCTTGGGAGCCGGGCGTCGATTTTCCCGCCACGTCGATATGTCGGGCCGGAAGCGGATGATGGATATCGGCGGCGGTTCCGGCGCCTACAGTATTGTAGCGACGCAGACGTATGATGGGCTCAACGCGGTTGTCTTGGATTTACCGGCAGTAGCGGTCGTGGCGAAGGAGTTCGTCGCGGAGCACGGTGTGTCCGATCGCGTCGATGCCGAAGCCTGTGATTTTACCGCCGATCCGTTTCCGACCGATTGCGATGTTGCGGTGATGGCCAGTAACTTGCCGATCTACAGTCGGGAAATCGTCGGGCAAGTCATCCAGAAAGCTTTCGATGCCTTACTGCCGGGCGGCGAGATGCATCTGATTGGGGAGACATTGGACGATGATCGTAGAGGTCCGGTCGGGCCGGCGCTCTGGGGTCTGAGCGAGGCGGTTATCGGAACCACAGGTCTTGCGCATACCAACGGTGACTGTATCGGGTATTTCGAGAACGCTGGTTTTGCCGAGGTGTCAGTTAACGAATTCGTGCCCGGCGCGTTGGTTCGGGTTACCGGGAAAAAACCGGCTTAATCGTGATTAGTTGTGGAGAGGTAGAGTGAAGTGAAAGGTCGTCCCTTTACCGGCCTTGGTTGTAAAACCGATACTTCCCTGATGCTGCTTGACGATCGCCTGACAAATCGCCAGTCCTAATCCTGTGGCACCAACCCGACGCGTATCAGAAGAATCGGCCTGAGTAGATTTTTTCGAAGATTTGTGACTGGAACTCTTCCGGAATGCCGGGACCATTATCGGTGACGGCAATACGGATAAAACTCTCTTGGGTCTCAGCGCGCATCTGAACGGTACCTTCCTTGGGAGAATACTTCGTCGCGTTCGATAGCAGGTTCGTCATCACTTAAAAAATGCGCGGTCGATCGCCGTAAATCAGCGCTCCTTCGCTGACCTGTGATTAAGCATAATCGCAGGCAATCTGTTACCGCTCATTTCGAAGGTACGGAAGGATAAATGCCGCTATGAAGGCTTGTTGCTGGAAATATACCCATCCAAAAAATCAGCTTCGCGGGCTGCGGAACTCCGCTCTTTCGGGTCGCCGTATCCACCGGCACCGGATAGACGGATGCTGACAACATCACCTTTTTTTAAGTCTCGGATTTCCTTTGATCCAAGCGGTTCGGCATTGAGATGCGGGTTTAAGGTTGTCTCTCCCACATGGCCGGGCTCACCGCCATGCAAACCGTATGGTTGGTGTTTATGACGGTCACCCAACAAGCTCAAAGTCGCGCAACTGTTGAGCAGTTCAATATCTTTCCGCACACCACAACCGCCGCGGTGCTTTCCGTCACCACCCGAATCCGGAATGAACTCAAAGCGTTGCACGCGAATAGGATTGTTTGTTTCGTGCACCTCGATCGGAATGTTGGAGCAATTCATGACCGGGCTCATTCCTTCCGGGCCATCACAATCGTGTCGACCGCCATATCCGGCGAGGATCACATCGTAGGCAACGAATGGCCGTCCGCTTCGGTCGTCGGTGCCGCCGATATTGGGATTGCTCCAATGCGAGAACGCACCCATAGCGCGCTCGGGCATCGCTTTCGCCATGGCGCCGTTGATAGCGTCAAAGATACGGATTTGCAGAATAGCTCGTCCACCGCTTGGCGCCGGGAAGACCGGGTTGAAGAAGCTGCCTTCGCGGGCTGTGACCTTGATCGGCCGCATCCCTCCTGCGTTCTGTGGGAAGTGGGCATCACAAAAGACTTTGATCCCGAAAACCGCATAGGCACGGGTGTAATTGATATATGAATTGATGGCGGCCGGCACCTGATCGCTGCTGCGGGAGAAGTCGAGGGTGACCGAACCACTGACAAAGGTGATGTCTACGGCGACCTTGATAGGGTCGGTATCCTCACCGTAATCATCCATGTAATCTTCAAAGCTGTAGGTCCCGTCCGGTACCTTGGCGAGGGCCTCACGCATGTGCGCCTCGGTGCTATCCAAGATCACGTCATGCGCGCGCTCAATGAGTTCCGTGCCGTGATCGCAATGTAATTGGCAGAGCCGTTCCACCGCCGTCAGGTTAGCGCCATGTTGCGCGCCGAGATCGCCGCGGACCTTATCGGGCATGCGCACATTGCCGAGGATGATCCGCATAATGTCTTCATCGAACGCACCCTCCTTGACCAGTTTCACCGGCAGAATTCGCAGGCCTTCCTGATAGGCCTCGGTCACGCCGTGGACTTTTTGCGATCCGGGCGCTGCGCCGCCAACATCGACCTGATGGGCCGAATTAGCGACATAGCCGATGATCGAGCCGTCGAGGAAGGCCGGCATGATTTGGAAGACATCGGGGAAATGCCCGGACCCCATAAAGGAATCGTTCAAGGTGACGGAGTCGCCGGGTTTCAAGCTTTCTTCCGGGAAATAGTCACGCACGTGCTGCACAACATACGGCATGGAGCCAAGGTGACCCGGACTGAAATTTCCTTGGGCGATCATACGCCCCTGGCGATCAAAGATGGCGGTCGAGAAATCATCGCCTTCGCGAACTCCTTCGGAGAACGCTGTGTGACGCAAAGTGATGCCGAGTTCTTCGGCGATCGACATGATGCCGTTCCAAATAACCGTGAGGGTTAGTGCGTCGATATCTTTCGCGGTCATGAGCTCTCTCCCGTATCGATGCGGATCAACAGATGCCCTCGTGGCGTTCGTTCAATGGTATCACCTGGCGGCACGACGATAGTCGCATCTGGATCTTCAACAATTGAGGGGCCTTGGATGTCCTGACCGGGAGTTAGATCGGAGCGGCGGATGATCTCCGTCTCCAGCCAGCCGCCTGCGTCCGGGAAATAGGCGCTGCGTATTCTCCGGTCGGATTCTTCGGAAGAAAGCGATTCAGCATCCTGCCGATCTGTTTTGGTGGTTTCGATTGTTGCAACAAGATACCAGTCGACGGCTTCGACGGCGGCATCGTCGTCGCTGAAGCGGTGCCGTTTCGTATAAGCGGTGCGAAACGCGGTGTCGGCCGCCTCGGGATACTCCGGGCCGATATTTCCGGACGGTAACGGCACGTGAATTTCGAAGCCTTGTCCCGCAAAACGCATATAAGCGAAGCGAGACCAAATTGGCGTTCCAGGCAATGCCAAGCGCGCCAGGTCTTTTTGTACCCTCTCTTCAAGGTCATCATAGAGCGCCGAGATTGTCTCGCCGTTCGTTTCGTTCAATCGCAAAATTCTTGTCGTTGATGCATCGACGCGGGCGTCCGCGCGTAGCAAGCCGATTGCCGATCCGACACCGGCGTTTTTGGGGATAATGACTTGCGGGACACCGATCTTCCGGGCGAGGCGTGCGGCGTGTAACGGTCCCGCACCACCGAAGGCGACCATGGCGTATCGTCGCGGATCTCGTCCACGTTCGACCGATACGATGCGGATCGCGTGCTCCATATTGTTGGTCGCCACGAGATGTATGCCCCAAGCCGCATCTTCGGTCGTTAAATCCAGAGGGACGGCAATCTTAGTGGTAACAGCGGCCGCCGCTGCAACCTTATCAAGGGTAAATGCTCCGTCATTGAAATACTCCGGGTCGAGATACCCTAGGATGAGATTGGCGTCGGTGACCGTCGGCTCGTTGCCGCCATTGGCGTAGCACACCGGGCCTGGGTCCGCGCCCGCACTATCTGGTCCGACGGCAATGGTGCCCAATTCTGCACGTGCGATACTCCCGCCGCCCGCACCGATTTCCAGCAATTCGACGGCAGGTGTGTTGATAGGGAGCCCGCTTCCGCGTTTGTAGCGAACGGGATCGATCTCGAAAGTCGGTGATATCGACGGTTCTCCCTCATCGACCGCGCCAAGTTTAGCTGTAGTGCCGCCCATATCGAAAGCGATCACGTGATCGAAGCCTTCTTCCGCACCCGCATCGCGCGCCATCAAGACGCCGGCGGCAGGGCCCGATTCGACGATCCGAATTGGAAACTCGCGGGCGAAGCCGGGCGAGACCAATCCGCCGCTCGATTGCATGATGAACAATTCATTGCGGAAGCCTTTGTCTGCTAACGCTTCTTGCAGTCGCGCGATATAGCGCGAGACGACCGGTTTAACGTAGCTGTTCGCAACGGTGGTATTGGTGCGCTCGTATTCCCGGTATTTCGGCGAGACTTCAGAAGAAATTGAGATGTCGATCGTCGGCAGACGTTCACGCAACCGGTCAAGAATTTGACGCTCATGGGCGGGGTCTGCGTAGGAGTGGAGCAGGGCGACGGCGACCGCGTCGTACTGACCGTCTTTGACCCTATCGATGGCGGCATCTACGGAGCCCATGTCCAGAGGTATGACGCGTTCGCCGTCAAATCCCGTGCGTTCGGACACTTCGAAGATATCGCGGCGCTGCAATAGAGGAGCAGGTTTCGCCATATAGAGGTCGTAGGTTTCATAGCGCTTTTGGCGCCCAATGATCAGGATATCGCGGAATCCCTCGGTCGTGATCAACGCCGTGCGCCCGCCCTTGCGCTCAATGATGGCGTTGGTGGCGACTGTCGTCGCATGCAAGACGGTGTCGAGGTTTGCGGTAATTAAGCTGGTCGACGCTTCGAGGCGGGCCAGTCCATCCAAAACGCCCTGCGCCGGGTCTTTCGGCGTCGTTGGTACCTTTAAGATGTGAACCGTTTCATCGTCCTCGTAGACGAAGTCGGTGAATGTTCCGCCGATGTCGAAAGCGAGTCTTTTCACATCTAAATCCTGATCCCGATTACGGTGTTAAGAAGCGTATTGGTCTAAACGCTACATTCACCATGGTTCGCGTTATCACTATCGGCAAGGCCTGTGGGATTGTTATCGATGCTTTGTGGTAATAGTCGGACATCATGCCCACAACGGGACGATGCGTATTAGGGCAGCGGAAAATACGTGGCTCTCGATACGACCGCCAGTGACTACTAAAGCATCGAAATTCAAGGCCACACGAATGCTGATACGTAGGAAATGAATTTCGAACGCCATCTAGAACAGTTCCGGATTGAATTCGGCGGCGAAGTCATCGTTGAGCCCATGTAAGCCATGGTCATGCGAGAGACCTGGCATTTACCGACTTTCTATTTCCCGTGCCCCGATATCCGTATGGAAATTCTGAAGTCGACGAAACCCGTCACTCATTGTCCCTATTAAGGGGAACGCCAGCTATTGGAATGTAGCAGTCGGCGACGCCCTAGCGGAGAACGCGGCTTGTAGTTACGAGGCGCTGTTCGGCACCGTGACCGGCTAAGTCGCTTTCCACGAAGATAGTATAAATGCGTGGTTGGAAGATGGTGAACAAATCTTCGCTCTTAAAGGCGCTGTTTCATCAGCGCGCGAAAACCCGTTTATCGATTGGCTCCTGCGGGAGGCATGGGAGGCGGCGTCCTCTCGCGAGTTGACCCGTCGGCTCGTCCAATGTCTGGGGCAAGGCGGTGTGCCTATCGGATGTCTTCGAATTACCATCCCCACACTGCATCCTCTGTTGGCGACGACGAATTGTTCCTGGTCGGAGAAGGATCCGGAAGTTGGACGTTTTGAGATTTTCCATGAATTGGCGCAAATTGATACGTTTCAGGACAGTCCTCCGCGCCGCATCTTCGACGGAATGGCTGGCGTGCGGCGGTGGATTGGCGCGGAAAGCTAGGACGATTTTTGGTCCTTGCTGATTTACGGGCGGAAGGGATGACCGACTATGTCGACATGCCGATGATCTCCTCCGACAGACAGATCAATGCGCTTAACATGGCGACTGATCACCCGTCCGGTTTCACCACACCCATCGCCGACAGTTTGTCGCGAGAGGACTTCCTGCGTTATTTGAACTAATTCTTTGATTGCATACGGTGGTGAGGTGTTGAGATTTGTCGGCGATGCTGTGGTGGCCATCTTCTCGATTGAAGGGGGCGAAGTCGAGCAAGCCGCTGCGGCCGCCATCAACGCCGCGCGGCAAGCCACGGAACGGATCGAAACTTTGAACGGCTCGGCCCGCTTAGGGGAACGTCGGCTCATCGACTTCGGTATCGGCTTGTGTGTGGGTGACGTCACATACGGCAATATCGGTATACCGGAACGGTTGGAATTAACCGTGACAAGTGCCGCGGCCAACGAAGCCGTTCGGATCAAGGCCTTGACTAAGAAGGTTGGTGTCTCGGTCGTCATGGGTCGAATTCGCGGCGGATTACAACGGCAAATTAAAGCCGCGGGGCTTCCACGCGCTGCGCGGCGTTGGGCATGAGGTCGAGGTTTTAACCATGGCGGATTAGCGGTGCTTTGCGTTAAACTGCGATAACCTTGGCCACCTTGGAGATACCGATGACAACTGATCTGTTGATGCTCGTCTACTCCGCTGTTCTCTGCGTCTTGCTGGCGTTTCCGTATACACTGGCATTGATTGGCAGGGTTGGACCGTTAAAGGCGGTTAATTACCCGCAACCGACCCATGACGATCTGTCAGATTGGGTGCAGCGCTCAAAGCGGGCGCATATGAATTTGGTTGAAAACCTGCCTGCATTCGCGGTCATTGTGCTCGTGGCACATGTGGGGGGCGCTGCGAATCCGATGACGGCCATGGGCGCGCAAATATTTTTTTGGGCCCGTATTGTTATGGCGGTCGGCCATATCGGCGGTATTCCCGGATTGCGCTCTGTTTCCTGGTTCGTCAGTCTCGCTGGTCTAGTGACAATTCTGCTCCAAATCTTCTAAGTTTCGAAAGCAGATCATTTAGGGAGCACACGATGCGCTGGGTGCGGTACGAGGATATGGGCGAGGCGGTCTATGGGATCGTTGAGCGCGACATGGTACAACCCGTAAGGGGAAACCCTTTCGACGGCTATGAGAAACTCGGGGAGCCGCGTGCGCTCGACGGCGTGAAATTACTGGTGCCGGTGTTGCCTAAGGTATTTTACGCCGCTGGGCTCAACTATGTTGACCACATCATGGAATACGCAGCCAAAACGGGCCGTGAGCCGAACATCCCGCCCGAGGCCGATGTCGGTTACCGGGCGAACAATGCCTTGATCGCGCATGGTGAAACCATCGTCATTCCGGCGGACGCGACCGAACGGGTCGAGTATGAGGCAGAAGTCGTTGTCGTGATCGGGAAGAAGGCGAAGAACTTGACCGAGGCGAACGCCCTAGATTGTGTGCTCGGTTACACCATTGGCAACGATATGAGCGAACGCACTTGGCAAAAGAGCGACCGCACCTTGTGGCGAGCTAAGAATAGCGACACCTTTAAGCCGATGGGCCCGTGGATCGAAACCGATGCCAAGCTGGAAGACATGGAGACTATTGTGCGGGTGAACGACGAGGAAACGATCCGTTTCGCGACCAACAAAATGCTCTTCAGCGTGCAAACCTTCCTTGCCCGCATGTCGAAATACATAGAGCTGCAGCCGGGCGACGTCGTCTGGATGGGTACCGAAGGCAGCTCGCCCGAGGTCAAACACGGCGATCAGATCGACATTGAGATCACTGGTATCGGCACACTGAGTAATCCGGTGGTGCGGGCGGGGCAATAAGCCCGCTTTGGGTGCGGCTCGAAGGAGAAATTAGATCATGCTGAAAATCTGGGGTCGCCCGACATCGATCTGCACGCAGCGCGCGCTCTGGACATTGGTTGAGGCAGATGTGCCGTTCGAATTGATATTGGCGAGTGCCACCATGGGGCCCAATGGACATATTTCGGGTGGCGGGCCTGCCTTCGGCTTCGTCAGTTCGCCGGAATACCAGGCCATGAATCCACATGGCACTATTCCGACCATCGATGACGACGGCTATATTCTATGGGAATCGAACACGATCTGCCGGTACCTGGCCCAAACCTATGCGCCGTCGCTGTTCGACGGTGATGTAAAGACCTTGGCCCTCGGCAGCCAGTGGATGGATTGGACGAACGCGCAGCTCGAGCCCCATCTCCATACTCTGGTCATGCATCTCGTGCGCATGCGGGAAGAGGATCGGGATCCGGCACTAGTCGAACAAACCCGCCTGGAGATTATACCGGAGCTTGAGCGCCTTGACGCCCATCTCGCTGACAAACATTATGTCGCTGGTGAGAGTTTCACGGTCGGCGATATCCCACCCGCCTGCGCCGTCTACCGCTGGACGGTATTTGGCTTAGAGGGATCGGAGATGTCGAACCTGAATGCTTGGCTGGCCCGCGTCAGGGGACGCGAAGGTTTCCAGCGGCATATTGCGCCGAAAGAGAATCACTTGAATTAAACTACTCCGCCGCTGCCGCTAGGCTCTGAAACTCCGGGGCCACCTTTCCCATGAACAGCTTTATGCTGTTGTTTGCGACGTCTGCCGCCATCGGACCGAGGCGGAAGGTCATCATGATGCCGCCGACGCCAATCTTGTCGATTTCTGCCAGGCGTTCCGCAACCGTCGCCGGAGAGCCGTAGATCAAGCCGTGTGCCGGATCATTTCGAGCCACGCCTTTCTTTTCTTCTTGCAGCAGCGCGCCTTGCTCTTTGTAGACGCGCCTGCGCATCTCGGCGCGGAATTCATGCTGGCGCTGGAAGGCGGGGACACCAATCCGTTCGGCTTCGGCATCGGTCTCGGCAACGAAGATATTTCGCCATACCCAACTTTGGTCGACATTCTCGGCGATAGCTTCGTCATCGTATCCGGCCTCTGCGAGGGTCGACCGATACAAGTCCATGCGGTGTTGCGTTACTTCGTCCGACTGCACGTTCATCATGAATGGGCGTCCCTCCTTCGCGAGAGCAACCATCGACCCTTCACTGGAGGAAGCGCGCAGGATTGTTGGGTGGGGTTTTGTGTAGGGGACTGGCCGCAGCTTTGGCAGTTTGATATCCCAGAACTTGCCCTTGTGTTCGTAGTTATCCGTCGTCCAAGCCTTCAGCATGATCTCTTCGGATTCAAGGAGGCGTTCCTGGGCTTCGTTCGGGTCGATATCGAAGCCTTGATAGTCGTATATGTTATAAGCGGTGCCGCGGCCGAGACCGACGATCAAGCGGCCCTTCGAAAGGTTGTCGATCAAGTTCATTTGCTCGGCGAAGCGTACTGGATGGTGCAGTGACATTTGCGCGACGGCGAAACCAATTTTGATTTTTTCCGTACAGGTCGCAAGTGCAGCCGCGAAGGCGACAGGATCCACATAGGCGCAAATGCCGTCGAAGTGATGCTCGGCCAGCCAGACCGTGTCGACGCCGAGCCGGTCGCAGAGTTGCGCCTCGGCAACGGATTCGCGGATAACGCGGCCGTCGTCGTCCGGACTTTCGGCGGCGGGGAAGATGAAGTTGCTGAATTTCATAGTCATAGATCGATTGCCTTTATGTCGTAGTGCCGCGCCGTGTCCCGATTATACAATAAAGAGTATAGTTTAACAGATGCCGTCCGCCCAATCTGATATGCAGGTTGCCATCAATTTTGCACTGGTTCCGTTTGTATGCAGCAGGTTGCAGAATAGTGTAGTATCGGAATTAGGGTTGATGTTTTCTGATATTTCCAGGTAAGTCCCGACCTCTTCCCTGACCAATCCTGCTATTCCTTCCAAATAGGCAATTCAGCGCGGTACATTCTCCGGAGCATCGATCGATGCGGCGTATTCCGGGTAACGAATGCGGAAGCAATGACGATATGTGGCCTCTCGCTTGGTCACCTTCTTTCCGCTCCACGGGAGGACGGTTGGTTGGCAGAACAGTAAATGGCAATCGCCGAGCATACGGCACTTTGCAGTGAAAATTGTGATGTTGTGCTTCATCCAAACGAGGGTTTCAGAAAAGGCTTTATCAATATTCTAGCTACCCTGCAGTTCGACGTCGTCCTTTGGTGATTCGTAATAGACGTTATGGACCGGCGGGCAGGGCGTTCGGTCGTGGGTTACCAAAAGAAACAACAGGACATTCATGTTGTCGCTGACGACGATGCAGTATTTCGTCTTTGATGGATCGTGACGTTGGCCGAGCGCAAAGGTGGGGTAATTACCTGACTAAGGATACATTTAGGGGGAGATGGTCATGCAAGCCCGTTTCGGGATCATCGAAATTCCACGCAGTATCGAGGCGGCCCGTGAAAATACACGGTTGGCGGAGGAACACGGTTTCGACATGGTTGGCGTCGCGGATTCTCAATCCTTGTTCCGCGAATTATTTGTGAGTTTAAGCGTCATCGGTGCGGAAACGGACAAGGTGCTTTTGGGGCCGACAGTGACGAACCCACTGACCCGCCATCCCGGTGTCATGGCAAGCGGGCTCGCGTCCATTCAGGAAATATCGGGGGGGCGCGCGTTTCTCGGTATCGCGACCGGAGACAGCGCCATCTACAATCTTGGCGAACGCCCGAAAGGCCTGGCCGGACTAAAGGAATACATCCAGGCACTGCGCCATCTCTTTGCGGGTGAACATACCGAATTCGGCGGCAAACCTATTCACACGCAATGGATCGGCGGTCTCGACCAGCCTGCCGTGCCGATCTACATCGCAGCCGAAGGGCCAAAAACCTTGGAGCTGGCGGGCGAGATCGCTGACGGTGTATTTTGTGGCATGGGCTTTTCGCCCGAAGTGACGAAGGCGACGCTTGAGCACATCGCGATGGGTGCGGAGCGGGCGGGGCGTTCGCTCGACGATATCGATATCTGGGCGTTGGGCCGGGTCAATGTCGGCGCGGATCGGTCCGCCTTGGTCAGTGAAATCCGCATGGAACTTGCGTCGACGGCGCATCACGCTTTTCGTTTCACCCAGAAAGGTAAACTCGTGCCACCGCACTTCGCCGACGCAATCCGCGAAGTGCAGCAAGGCTACAATCCTTCTCACCATGAAGATCTCGGCGAGTCTCCGAACGCGCAATTGATGCAGGATCCGGAGCTGCTTGCTTATATGGTCGACCGGTTCGCGGTGCTGGGAACACCGGAGGAATGTGTCAGCCAAATCCAACGCATCCGCGAGGCTGGGATTCATCAAATACTATTTACTGGCTTTGTCGACGACCGGCCCAGCTTGATCAAAACTTTGGGACGCGATGTCTTTCCGCGTTGTCGTAACTAGGAACTATTTAAAGCTTATGAAACTCTTCTGGACGCCCGCGTCCCCCTTCACTCGTAAAGTCTGCGTTACCGCCCGTGAGCTCCACCTGTGGGATAATATCGAAATTTTGCCCACGACCTGGTCGCTGCAGTGGGGGTATCGAACCGTGCCCTTCACGCCGGGACTGGCGGAGGCCAATCCGGTCGCACGTATACCAACACTGATTACCGAAGGGGGCGACGTTCTTGGTGATTCGACGCTGGCTTGTCTTTATCTGAATGACGTTTCCAATGGTAAGAAACTCATTCCGGAAGGCGAGGAGAAGTGGCGTATGTGGTCGCTCCACGCCATCGCGGATGGTATGTTGGAAGCGCAAATCCTGATGCGGGCGGAACATTTACGACCGACTGATATCCGCTCGGACAGTTTCCTTGATAAACAAAGAGACCGGATCGAGCGTTGTCTCGATGCGATGGAGGCACGTGCCAGCGAATTGGACGGCCCACTCGATCTGGCGCAGATCACCGTCGGTGTGACCTGTAGCTATCAGGATTGGCGCGATTGGCTCGGCGACTTTCGACCCAATCGTCCGCGACTAACTGATTGGTATGCGCGGTTCTCCGAGCGCGATGCAATGAAAATCACCGAACCCCAAGAAACTCCAGAGGAATAGGAATTCATCATGGCAAAAACTTCAGATCACATCGTTCTCGTCACCGGCGCCGGCGCCGGAATCGGGGCTGCGACCGCACGGCGCTATGCGAGTGAGGGCGCGCGGGTCATTGCGGCGGATTATCAAGCGGGCCGGTTGGATGACGTGCGGAAGGGGTTTGAAGCGAATATGCGGGGATTGGTCCTGGACCTCCGCAATTCCGATGCAGTCTTCTCGGCGATCGAAGGCCTGCCGGATGATTTCAAGGAGATATCGATCCTGGTCAATAATGCCGGCGTCGGGCCTGGCACCGAACCTGCGCATGAAGCGTTGCTGAGCGATTGGGAGGCGATCGTCGACACCAACATCAAAGGCGTTCTTTATTGCATACGAGCGGTTTTGCCGGGGATGGTGGAGCGGAAACGGGGGCACATCGTCAATATCTCCTCGACATCCGCGACGAATAATTACAAGGGTGGGAACGTCTATGGCGGCAGCAAGGCGTTCGTTCGACAACTGTCGCTTAATTTGCGCTGCGATCTCTTGGGAACTCCGGTTCGGGTCTCCAGTATCGAACCCGGCATGACGGAGACCCGCTTCACCGAGGTCCGTTACCGCGGAGACTCCGATAAAACGGCGGCACATTACGATGGTTTGGTACCGCTGTCGGGTGACGATTTGGCGGATGTGATTTTCTACACGACCATGCTGCCCGCACATGTGAATATCAATACACTGCAAGTGACGCCGATCAGCATGGCGCCCGCAGGCTACGCGATGCATCGGGAATAGGAGGTGTGAGATGGCTAGAAAAATTAGACCGCTTCATGGTTTATTCGGCGCGGAAGTCGTCGGGGTCGACGCGACGAAGCCACTAAGTGCTGAGGAGTTTGCCCCGATCAGCGAGGCGTTCGAGGCTCACTCAGTGCTTTTGTTCCGGGGGCCGGTATTGTCGGATGAGCAGCAGGTTGCGCTGAGCGAACATTTCGGACAAGTGCAGGTCGCGTTTAAGGCCAATCAGACTGGCGGCTCAATGTTCTCTCGGCAAAGCAACATCAATTTTGAGACCAACGATATTTTCCCGCCGGATCACCATCGGATCACATTCTTAAAAGCGAACATGCTCTGGCATTCCGACAGCTCTTATATGGATTGCGGATCGCTTTGCTCTATCCTTGCGGCGCGCGAAGTTCCGCCAACCGGAGGGAACACTGAGGTCGTCAGCACGCGGGTGGCGTGGGAAGAATTGCCGAAAAATCTGAAATCCCGGATCGAAAATCTATCTGTCGTGCATAGTCTGAGCTACGCCCGCGATAAAATGGACATGAGTATTCTCACCGACGAGGCGCGAGCGGCGGCCCCGCCGGTCAAGCATCCCCTCGTTCAGGTAAATCCGACGAACGGTAAGAAGTCGATGTTGATCGGCGCGCATGCCGCCTTCATCGATGGGTGGTCAGAAGAAGACAGCCGCGAGTTGCTGGATGAATTGGTGGAAAGGGCCACGGCGGCGCAGAACATCTATTCTCACGAATGGCAGGATGGAGATGTGATTGTTTGGGACAACCGATGTGTCCTACACCGGGCAACGCCATTCGAATCCGACAAATACCGGCGCCATCTGGAGCGCACGACGATCACCGACCGGGCGCGCCTCTAATAAGGTTTCGTGCCCCGGACGACAGTGAGATAGAGAACGCGGCGGTAGCGTTCCAGTTCGTAATTCGCGACCGCGCGATGCATCAGACAACGGTTGTCCCATAACAACAGATCGCCGACGCGCCATTCGTGGGTGTGGACGAATTGCGGCTGTGTGGCGTGTCGGATGAGGTCGTCTAATTGACCCCGGCCTTCTTGTTCCGGCATCTCCGCGATATGTGAGGTGTGGATGCCCATGTAGAGGCTTTTGCGCTTGCTGTCCGGATGAGTGCGGATCAAGGGATGGTTGACCGGCGGTCGTAGTTTTATTTCGTCCTGTGTGGCGGGTGCGTCTCCGGTGTTCAGGCGGCTCTGCTCCCAACTGTGCAGGACATGCAGCTGAGAGAGACGGTGTTGTTCGGCCGCGGGCAGCGCGTCATAGGCGGCATGCATATTGGCGTATTGGGTATCGCCGCCATTCGGTGGAACTTCCGCCCCGTAGAGGACTGTCGTGAGCGACGGGATTTCGTAATAAGATTTATCCGTATGCCAGAAATAATTTGCAACGGGATTAGGCTTTGCGCTTGGCTTACCGTCCACTCCGATATTCGAGACCGTATGCACGTTCGAGGCGACGTTACCGTCGTTGAGGCGGACGATATTCTCTTCTAGTTCCCCGAATTGCCGGGCGAAAGCGCCTAGCTGATCCATGTTGAACGATTGGCCGCGCAGGACGACGAGGTGATGCCTTAGAAACAGGTCGAGTATTTTGTCTATCTCCTCTGGCGAGAGGGCCTGGTTTGCCTCGATTTCCGAGATTTCGACGCCGAGGCTATTCGATAGAATGCGCGTATCCATGAACAACTATTTAACCCGAGCGGTGCCGGATACAAATTGCCTCTAAGAAAGTCCGACTACCGGTACACACGCGCCGTGCACCGCACTCGCTTCTTTGGAGCAGAGGAACAGGATAACGTTCGCCAATTTTTCGGGCGAGACCCAGTTGGCGGGATCGGTATCCGGCATGCCGGCGCGGTTTTCCGGCGTGTCGATGATGCTTGGCATCACGCAATTTACGTTGATGCCCTTGCCGCGCAACTCTGCCGACATGCTTTCCGAAAGGCGCATAACAGCGCTTTTCGCGACAATATAAGCACTCATGTCCGCCATGCCTTGCCGGGCCACGTTTGCGCCGATGGTGACGATTTTTCCAGCACCGTTCTCGATCATGCCGGGGATGATTGCCTGCGCCGTATTGATCAGGGTCTCCGCATTCAGCTCGACCATCAAATCCCATTTTCCGACAGATAGTTCGTGAACCGGTTCACCCATGTGGAAACCGCCCGCCAATGCAGCAAGAACATCGATCGACCCGAACCGCTCCCGTGCTGCCTCTACCGCTTCAGAAACCTTGGATTGATCCATCAGGTTGACTTCACATTTGAAGAAATGTTCGTCATCCCCCGGATAGGCTTCGTCCAAGGCCCCCGCATTGATGTCGAGGAGTACCAGGTTTGCGCCTTGCATTCGGAAGGCTGATGCGACCGCGCGGCCGAGGTTTCCGGCCGCCCCCGTGATCATGACCGTGCGTTGCTTGAAATCCAGCATTGATAAAATCCCCTCCATTGTCATCGCACCGGTCGACAATCTACCGCGACCTCTTAATTATAACATTGATGAAAAATGGCGCATTGTTAATCGAACCGCCAGATTGTTTGGAGTTTAACTGTAAATGACAAGTAAAAAATCTTTAAATGGCATACGTGTTATTGATGCGGCGACAGTAATAGCGGGTCCGACTATTGGTATGTTACTTGGGGATTTCGGAGCCGATGTCATAAAAGTCGAGCATCCACGTGGCGACGTCTTGCGGGTAACGGGACACCAAAAGGATGGGGTTGGGCTGTGGTATAAGATGGCCAATCGCAATAAGCGTGGTGTGACGCTGAATTTTAGCGCTGAAAAGGGCCAAGAACTTTTCAAGGAACTGATCAAGTCGGCGGATGTGCTGATTGAAAATTTCCGAACCGGAACGATGGAGAAGTGGGGGCTTGGTTGGGAAGACCTGAAAGCGATCAATCCGCGTCTGGTTATGGTGCGGGTGACGGGATTCGGGCAGACCGGACCTTACCGTCATCGCCCGGGCTTCGGCACGATCGCTGAAGTCTTCAGCGGTTTCGCCAATATGACCGGCGAGAAGGACGGCCCGCCAACCTTGCCGAATTTCGGCCTCGCGGATGGGATCGCCGCTTCTTACGGAACGTTCGCCACCATGTTTGCGCTTTACCATCGCGATGCCCAAGGCAGTGGCGAGGGGCAGTTCATCGACCTCAGTATCTACGAGCCTATTTTCCAGGTACTGGGACCGCAGGCGATGGCGTTCGATCAGTTGGGCGTCATTCAAGAACGCATGGGTAACCGTTCGGAGAACAATGCGCCCCGCAATACCTATGAGACGCGCGACGGCAAGTGGGTTGCCATTTCGACCAATTCACCCTCCATCGTGAGACGCGTGTTGACCCTTTGCGGTGGCGAGGGGGTGGCCGACGATCCCCGATTCCAGACGCCACAAGGCCGGGTTGAGCATATCGACGAGGTCGACGGCATGGTTGCCGATTGGATCAAGCAGCGCGACCAGAAGGAGGTCCTCAAAGAATTCGAGAAGGCCGAGGCTGCGATTGGCCCAGCTTATGACATCGCGCAAATATTCGAGGATCCGCAATATCAGGCACGCGGTGATATCGTCGAACTAGAAGACGAGGACCTCGGCAAGGTTCGGATGACGGCAGCCTTTCCGTTCATGTCCGAAACCCCTGCGGAAGTCCGTCATCCCGGGCCGCGCAAGGGTCAACACAACGAAGAAATCCTCTGCGGCGAATTAGGCGTAGACCCGGCGGACTTGGAGAAGCTGGCGAAAGAGGGCGTGATTTAGGGCACGGTTGTGCCGCACAGCATCACTCAGGCTATGGTTCCGGGTTCACGTTTCGCGTGCCCTGGAATTATAGCCTGAGAATCGCCAGCCCTTAATTCGCTGCCTTGATCATATCCGCCGCTTTCTCCGCGATCATCAGCACGGCAGCATTGGTATTGGCCGATGGCATGAGTGGCATCACGGAGGCGTCCACGACCCGTAACCCATCGAGCCCGTGCATACGTAGCTCCGGGTCGACGACGGCCATCGGGTCATTGCCCATCTTACAGGTGCCGATCGGGTGGTAGACTGTGGAGCCGGTCCGCCGCGCGAAGTCCAGGAGCTCGTCGTCGGTTTGCACGTCCGGGCCAGGTAGGGTTTCGGCATCAACATATTTAGCCAATGCCGGTTGCGCGAATAATTGCCGCGCATATTTCAGCCCGCCGACAAGCGTTTCCTGATCGATACTGTCCGAGAGATAGTTCGGCTGAATGCGGGGTTGCTGCTCCGGGTCCATCGACGCGATGTGGATCGAGCCCCGGCTTGCAGGGCGATGTTGCCAGACGCCGCAGGTCATGCCGGGGAAATTGTCGAGCACACCGAGCTGCCCTTCAACATAACTTGCGGGGGCGAAGGCGAACTGAATGTCCGGGGTGGCGACACCTGGCATAATCTTCACGGAAGCGCTGACATTGCCGGGTGCCACGGTGAGCAAGCCCCGCCGTGTCGCCGCGTAGCGCAAAATTTCCCAACCGAGCCGCCAGCCCCGCGCCCGCTCGTTAAAGGTCTCAACGCTCTTCGCCCGGCAACAGAACCGCGCGACATAGTGATCTTGTAAATTTTCACCAACGCCGGGCAACGTGTGGACAATGTCGACACCGTGCTCCTTCAGGCGCGCGCCGTCGCCAATACCCGAGCGTTCCAAAATTTGCGGCGAAGCGATACTTCCGGCGGAGAGAATAACTTCACTCCGTGCGTGCGCTTCCCGTTCGATCCCATCATGCTTGTAGCGCACGCCGACCGCACAACCATCCTTGACGATGATCCCTTTGGTGAGCGCCTTGGTTGTGACTTGAAGGTTCGGTCGTCGCTGGGCCGGGTTCAGATAAGCCCGTGCCGTGCTCATACGGCGCCCGTTGCCGAGGGCATATTGAAAGAACCCCGCGCCTTCTTGTGTGGCGCCGTTATAGTCGGCATTGCGGGGGAGCCCCGCTTCCTCGCAGGCGTCCATGAAGACGCGTGTGAGGGGGTGCTGCTCAATCGGCTCCTGCACTTTGATAGGTCCGTCACGGCCTCTTAAATTTTCGTCACCGAGCGACGCCGATTCGAACTTCCGGAAATAGGGGAGGACGTCGTCGAAGGACCAGCCAGTATTCCCCAACTGCCGCCAGCCGTCGTAATCTTCCTGCTGGCCGCGCACGATCAGATGTCCGTTGATCGAGGACGAACCGCCGAGCACCTTGCCACGGGGCCAAGAAATCTTGCGATTGCCGGAGCTTTCCTGCGCCTCGGTCGTATACAGCCAGTTGACTTTCGGATTGGCGATGGTCTTGAAGAATCCGGCGGGGATGTGAATAAAAATATTACGGTCAGTACCGCCCGCTTCGAGCAACAATACTGACTTGTTGCGGTCCTCGCTCAACCGGTTCGCCAGTACACAGCCGGCTGATCCGGCACCGATGATGATGTAATCGTAAGTGTCCATAAGCGTGGTTCCTACTTCCCTGCCAAATTCACGGATTCCAGTTGCCGGCCCTTGATGAAGTCGGCGCATTTTTCGCCGATCATGATGGTGGAAGCGTTGGTGTTGGCGGAAGGCATGGTTGGCATGATGGAAGCGTCGGCGACGCGCAATCCTTCGATCCCGCGGACCCGTAATTGGTCGTCAACGACGGCGGTCGGATCGCTGTCCGGGCCCATCCGGCAGGTGCCCATTAGGTGGAAGGTGGTGGTCGCGTTTTGGCGGTAATAGGCGAGCATCTCGTCCTCTGTATGGACGTCCTTGCCCGGTAGTTCCTCGCATTCGACATGGGGCGAAAACTCCGGCGTTTGCATGAGATCACGCGCCAATTTCATTCCCGCGATGGAGAGTCGTCGGTCGGTCTCGTGGGAAAAGTAATTCGGTTGGATCGCGGGCGCTTCAAACGGGTCCGCGGATTTCGCTCGGATATAACCAATGCTTTCCGGCCGCTGCACCCAGGGCGCCACGGTCGCGCCTGGGAAGTCGTCAAGCTGCGATTGCACGCCTTCCTTATAACTCGCGGGCGTGAAGGATATCTGCAGATCGCCGTTGTCGAGCGCTGGATTGGATTTCCAAAAGATATAGACCAGGGTCGGTGACAGGCCGAGGACGCTCGGCTGACCAGTGAAGTATTTGAAGGCTTCGGTCATCAAAGGAAGGCCGTTGACCCGTTGGTTAATCGTATCCATGGTCTTGATACGCGCTACCATCCGTAAAACGAAATGGTCGCGGAGATTTTCTCCGACACCCGGCAGCTCGTGGTGGACGGGAATGCCGATGTCCTTGAGCAATCCGACCGGGCCAACGCCGGAGAGCTGCAGCAGTTGCGGCGAGTTGACGGAGCCGCCCGAGAGGATGATTTCGCGACGCGCGCGGATCTCGACGGATTTCCCGCCCCGCATGTATTGAATGCCGACGGCACGCTTCCCCTTGAAGACGATCTTCGTCGCGTGAGCCTTTGTGCGCACCTCAATATTCGGGCGCTTGAGGGCAGGGCGCAGGAACGCGCGTGCTGAACTGACACGCCGGCCCTGATGGATGGTGCGTTGCGTGTAACTGATGCCTTCCTGAGCGGCGCCGTTATAGTCTTCGTTCAAGGGGATGCCATAGTTGACGGCACCCTTGATGAAATCGTCCGCGAGAGGATGACGGTAGTCGATATCGGTGATGATCAGGCTGCCATCGCGCCCCCGGAAGGTCTCGTCACCGTCGCCGACGCGGCGCTCCGAGCGTTTGAAATACGGCAGGACATCCGCATAGCCCCAGCCGCGATTGCCGCGCTGGGCCCAGCCGTCGAAATCCATCCGTTGTCCCCGGCTATAGATATTTCCGTTGATTGAAGAGGATCCGCCCAACGTCTTGCCGCGTGGCGCGTGGATGCGCCTCCCGGCCGTCCCCTCGCTCGGTTCGGATTCGTAGAGCCAATTCACCGCCGGATCAACCAGCGTCTTCATGAAACCCGCGGGGATATGGATGTAGGGGTTCCAGTCGCGCCCGCCTGCTTCCAGAACGCAGACTGTGGAATTCGGGTCTTCGGATAGGCGCGCCGCGACTGTGCCACCGGCTGAGCCCGCGCCGACGACGATATAGTCAAATTCATTCATGAACGGTTAGCCCCATCAGATTCGTTTCTTTTTGTGTCGTCGAATCTCGCACGCTGTTCCGAAATCGCAAGCCTCGCGCTGTACCGGAACTGGCATAGGGCTACATTCGGGAAAGTGATTGTGGAGAGCGAATGAAGGAGGCCGAAATGGCGACGATGGATATGAAGACTTGGAGGACCGGCATTGCCGAAGTCGTGAGTACCGAGACCGAAGAGGAAATTCTCGTGCGCGGCCGGAAACTCTCCGAGCTGACAGGCTCGATCTCTTTTGCCGAGATGATGTATTTGATGTTCGCGGGAGACTTGCCGACGAAACCGCAGGCCCGTGTGCTCGACGCTTTGCTTGTCGCATCCGTCGAGCATGGTATCGCACCGCCATCGATGGTGGCGCGATGTTTTGCCTCCTACGGCACGACGATCCAGAGTGCTGTTGCGGGAGGTATCATGGCGTTCGGCGACCGTATGGGCGGGTTGGGCGAGCAATTGGCGAAGTTGATGTCCATCAGGTTAAGCGCGATAGCCGAGGATCCTGCTGAAATCCCGGAAGACCGGTTACGCGTGGAGGCGTGCGCGATCGTGGCGGAGGCGCATGCGAAAGGAGAGCGGGTGCCGGGCTACGGCATTCCGCTGCACGGCATGGACCCACGTGCGCCGAAGGTCACCGGTATCGCCAAGGAGGAAGGTACGTTCGGCCCCTATGGCCGCCTCGGTGAGTTGATCGAGGAAGAGCTTGCCGCTCGTCGTGATGGGCGCACGATTCCGATGAACCTGGATGGCGTGGGGGCAGTCGTGGTACTGGATCTCGGGCTCGATTGGCGGACGACGCGGATGTTTTTGCTGACGCCGCGAAGCGTCAGTATGGGCGCGCATTATCTGGAAGAGCAGGCCCAGGACACTACTTGGCGGCATATTCCGGCGGATTGGATCGACTATGAATCCTAAGGAAAGTATACGCACGACCCTTCTCTTTGCTTGAGAACATCTGTGGCATTCGGTTTAGTGCGCTCTCGCAGCGAGTTGTAGAAGTAAAAGCCGTGGAAACTCACTCAGCACCAATTGGAAAACGCGATCTTCTGGCAGCCCTTGCTGCCGTTTGCATTGGATTATCGGTCCCGCTGTCTCAGATTGGCATCAGCTATACGACGTCACTGTTGGCCCTCGCCTCGGTTGTGGCCGTCCTACACCCCAATCGCGCGCTGTGGTTAAGCGAGGCGGCCGGGTGTTTGAGATCGCCACTTGGGATCGCGATCGGGATTGTCTTCATTGCCTGGATTCCGAGTCTCTTCTTATCCGTCGACCCGATGAAGTCGGTGCAGGTTTGGTTTCGGAGCGCCGCTTACCTTTGTTTGGGATCGCTTCTATGGGCGTTCCTGCATAATAATCCGCACAGTTTGGTATTGACGCAAAAAGTTTTGATCGCGGCGGCGGTGGTATCGGTTTTGCTGATCGCAGTGAATTTTTTGGGAGGTACTGAATATATTCGGGCGTTGCGGTTTAAGGAATTCGTTGAAGGCTACCCACCGCAGGTCATGAAGTTGTACGCCGCTCCGGCCGCTTGCTTGATCCCCGTATTGATTTGTATCGGTTATCGGCTTGGCAGGACAATTCTGCTTGGTAGTTTGGCGATTTCAGCCAGCTTTGTCGTCTTTGCTTATCTGACGGGCGGCGGTGCCGCCATTATGGGCCTGCTTTTCGGAGCCTACTGCGTGGCGATTACGTGGCTGGGGCGGCGCTATGTCGGTATCCCCATTGTCGGTATGGCGGTTATGGTCGCCGCCGTCGCGGGCTGGTATCTCTGGTTCGCTTCGCAGACGATCCCCGATCATGCGGATTTCGACGGGTATCCCATATCGCCCTATACGGTGGATCGGCATCGTCAGATAATTTGGCTCTTCGTTATGTCCCGAATGCCTGATGCGATGTGGTTCGGTTATGGGATCGACGCCATTAACAAAATCGTGGGTGCGGGTGAAATTATCGCAGTGCTGAAGGCGGAGTATTTGCCGTCCCATCCTCATAGTTGGGCACTTGAGGTTTTAGCGGAAACCGGGGTGATTGGATTTTGTGCCTTTATTGGAGCGCTAGGCATCGCATTTTGTGGCGCGTGCCGGAAAGCGATGTCTGGATCATCGGCGGCCCTGACCGCCGTTGGGCTCCTTGGGGTCTATTTTGGCTCGGGCCTGTTCAGTTTTTCTATTTGGGCCAGTTGGTGGCAATTGGTGCTGATAATTCTTTGGGCAATTATAGCCGCGATGCCTCGCGGGACGAATCGGTAAGGCTTTACAAGCTTTATTCATTCAGAAGGGCAATGAAACAATGTTTGAGTAATGTTGCTGATGCTGCATTGCGTCCAACGCAAACGGTCTCATCAAAAAAATCTTAATGAAGTTCGTGCTAAATATACACACCAAGGAATGAGTTGCAGCAAAAGCAGACATTTGGAAAATGACTCATAAAGTTATGGTAACGGCAGTATTGGATGAGCTCGAAACGGAGTGGGCCGCGTATATCTCTTCTGCTGTCGAAGTTCTTGAGAGTGATCTCAAGGCTGAGGAAATTTCAAATTTTTTGTATCTTATGTGAAGTAACGGTATGAAAAATAAGTTAAATTTTTCGGATAAAATTATATTTTTGATATTTTATTTGAGATTTAACAAAAACATAATGAGTTTTCATTAAATACTATCCATACAAAAATATATTTTTAATCCAGTATTTATTAGACAGTTGAACGAACGGTTTATTGTACTTGTGATCGGTTGAGCACTGGGGCGTTACGAAGCAGCGGAACTTGATACCCATGAACCGAAGAAGCTTACCTAATTGTTGGCCATAGGATGATCTTGAGTTTCTCTACCATTGGGACGACGACAACGATGATGACGCGTGGCTGGTCGATACAGCTGAAAACCACAGGGCGGTTCTCAACGGATAGGCATTGCTTGTAATAAAACGGTGCGACATCTAACGGGCGCGTTTATATGAAAGACGGTCTGAGCCTCCATTTTTCAAAAAGAAAGAGGGATAGGCCACTTGGCCCATCCCTCGATTTCGTGCCGCCTATCAACGGCTTAATTGGTGGCGGATCACGGACTTGAACCGCGGACACATGGATTATGAT
>CAJWTF010000029.1 GCA_913046825.1 uncultured Rickettsiales bacterium
GCATGATCGTCAAGGGAACGAGATTAAAACTTTCCCGGCGGCTCGCAAACGGCCTCAATCCGATATCGAGCGTGCTAACTCGAATAGACATTTTCGAACAGCCGGATCAGCTATCCTATAATACGCGCGCACGAGTTCCAATGTCTCGAGTTTCGTAAACAACTCGGGCGACCAGATGGCGGCGTCATCGGAAACAACAGCTTCGGCAGACCCATCTTCCATATCGTCAAAGAAATAGGTGATGGACGCATTCAGAACGCGCGAAATATCAAACAGTCGGCTGGCCCCGATCCGATTGGCGCCTCGTTCATATTACTGCACCTGCTGAAAGGTGAGCCCAAGAGCTTCGCCTAGTTTTTCCTGACTGAGCCCCAATAGAGTTCGACGCAACCTAACGCGGGTACCTACATGAATATCAATAGGGTTTGGGTTACCCGGGCTCTGCGCGACTGGGTTTAGTGTTTGTTGTGTTGGCATTTGCGACCTCGATCCAAACTTGATTGTGTAAGTCGACTGCCCCATGCAACTCTTGCTTGGTGTATCTATTTGTCAATTAACGTTTTTATATTTCCCCTCACGCCTCGAAAGGAACGCGGATATACCAAGGAAGCCAATCAGGAAGCAGAAAAACAACAAATCGCGCCATTCGCCATAAACGGTCGGCTCCATCAGAGGCTTCGGTAGTTTAATATCGAGGAAGCCTCGTTCATTCAGCGGTATGACACCAAGCACTCGACCGTATGGATCGAAAACGCCCGACTTTCCGGTGTAGGCGGCCCGCAAGACCGGCATGCCCTCTTCCACTGCACGGACTTTGGCATTGGCAAAATGTTGATGCGGGCCGGCGGAGACGCCGTACCAAGCATCATTCGTCAAATTAATAATTGCCGATGGGCGATCGAGCGAATTAATCACTTCGCCCGGGAAAATTACTTCGTAACACACCAACAAACTTACCGGCGGCAGTCCGGGTAGGCGCATTGTGCGAACCCCGACACCGGGTCGATAACCCAGAGCACCATGCGTAATTTTCTCTATCGGCAGTACGGAGGCCAACGGTACATATTCGCCAAATGGTACCAGGTGGGCCTTGTCGTAATAGTCGACAATTACGCCCGCTGCATTCATCGCCAAAACGGAATTGAAAGACCTAGCTGAACCGGATTCGCGCCGCGGCGCGCCCGTGATCAAAAGGCCATTTTTCGGCACTGCTTTCGCTAAGACTTCGCGGGCCGACGCGTCGTTCGCCAAATAAAACGTGGCCGCCATTTCCGGCCAAATCACATGGGTGATCCAATCCGGGCGATCTTGCAAGCTGAGCCGATAATGCGCAGTTATATTGCGGGACCGATATTGCCGAGCCCATTTCTCGCGCTGTGGAATATTCGCCTGCACCAAACGGATACCAACGCCGGGTGTTTCCGAAGGCGGATCTACCGCCAACCGCAGGACACCGCCGCCCCAGTGCACAGCAACGAGGCCGGCGGCGGCAACTAAGATCAACAAGCGACCTTTTGGGCGTCCCCTCCCGATGGCCGCCGCGGGCAAGGCCGCCGCGACGAGGGCAAACAGGCCCATACCGTATATGCCATAGACCGATGCGGATTGCAGTAAGGGGTCGAGACCACTCCACGCATGTCCAAAAAGGTTCCACGGCAAACCGGTCAGCACATGGCCCCGCAACCAATCGACAGATGCAAACGCAACCGCAACCGCAACCGCAACCCCTAAGCGCCCGCGTGCGAGCGAAGCGACACAAGCCGCAGCGCCAGTGAAAATCGCCAAAAACGCCGGTAAACCCAGAGCGGCGAACGGCAACATCCAGGCATGCTGGTCGCCAAAGACCAACATTGCGTTACCAATCCAATACAGGCCACATGCGAAATAGCCGAAACCAAAACTCCAACCGAGGGCAAAAGCATCGCGCCGCGCCCGTTGCGGTCGGCTCAATTGCAAAACAAAGGCCGAAATCGATAGAAAAAGCATCGGCAGAAAATCTAATGGCGGCAACGCGAGAGTCGCTGAGCCACCTCCGAGGAAGGCGCATATGTAGCGTCGCCATCCGGAAAGATCTCCGAAATAGTCGCCGCAGCGATCGATCACTGCGCTAAACGGCAATGTCCGAAGACGGTGGAATATTACAAATTCGGACCCGGCGAATGCGCCGCGCATCCGCGTCGATTATTTCGAATTCGATCCCAGAGGCTTCATGCGAGATCACCTCCCCACGGGTCGGTACCCGGCCGGTGAGATTGAAAATCAACCCACCGACAGTCTCACTGCCGTCTTTGCGTTCTTCCTCGGTTAAGATTTGCCCGATTGTCTCTTCGAACTCACCGAGCCCGAGCCGTGCATCAACGTCATAAGTGCCATCCGAGCGCGACGTCAGCAGCGGCCCTTCATCGACATCGTGTTCGTCTTCGATTTCACCAACAATTTGCTCGACCAAATCCTCAATCGTCGTCAATCCATCGATACCACCATATTCGTCGACCACCAGCGCCATGTGGATGCGTTCCATCCGCATTTGCAGCAACAAATCGAGAACCCGCATGCTCGGCGCGACAAACAGAATCTTCCGCAAAAGTTTTCGTGTATCGTAGATATCACCTGACGCCATTGAGGCCATCATATCCTTGATGTGGATCATCCCAAGCACGTCATCAAGATTAGCGCGGTAGACCGGCATCCTCGAATGCGCTTCCTCAGCAATCAAATTCAATAAATCGTCGCGGCTAATGGAGACGTCGACCGCCACGATATCAGCGCGCGGCACCATCACGTCGGAGACGGTTAGCGCGCCGACCGTGAGGATCTTATCGAGCATCGCCCGCGCGACAGGGTCGACCGGCGGTTCGTTCTCCTCGTGTTGCTCTATGAGTTCTTCAAAAGTCTCCCGCAGACTCGAATCACCGTTTCGGCCATTTCGCACACCGCGGAAAAGCCCGCGGAAAAAACCAGCCGGCTTTGCGACCACGGGCGGGTCTTCTCCAGTCTCCGCAATTTTGTCGGCAACCTGATCGCTGCTCATCGCATTCTACTCCGCTGCCGCGGCACCTTCTAAGTAGGGGTTCGGATACCCAAGTTCGGCCAAAACCGTGATTTCGATGCCTTCCATTGCCGCCGCTTGATCCGCGTCCTGATGATCGTGACCCAGAAGATGCAGCAAACCGTGCGCTGTCAGATGGGAGACATGAGCCTCCAGTGTTTTCGCATCACGCTCCGCTTCCCAGATCACGGTTTCACATGCCAGTACCACATCGCCTAAATGAATTGGACCGCCCGGCGAAATCGGCTCACCCATCGGAAAGGCCAAGACGTTTGTCGGTTGATCCTTTCCCCGATGCTCCCTATTCAAAGAGCGGATCGCCGCGTCGTCGCTCATTAATAGACTTACTTCACCATCGGTGGCGACATCCACGCTCGTCCAAGCGTGTTCGGCCACGCGACGCACTATTTTCTCGACATTCGGCAGCATATTGCGCCATTCCGACGATGCCATGGTCAAATCGATTTCAAGCTTCCCTGCCACGGTTCAGCGGCGCTCGTTCGTTGGGTTTCGTGCTTCATAAGCCCGCACGATACGGGCTACCAAATCATGGCGCACGACATCGGCATCGGTAAACCAGATGAAATACGCCCCTTGGACAGCTTTCAGAACCTCCACCGCGTCGCTGAGCCCGGACTGGATGCCTGATGGCAGATCGACTTGGCTAAGATCGCCAGTCACGACCATGCGGCTATTCTCACCCAATCGGGTCAAGAACATTTTCATCTGCATCCGTGTTGTATTCTGCGCCTCGTCAAGAATGACAAACGCATTCGATAAGGTGCGCCCCCGCATAAACGCCAACGGAGCAATTTCGATCTCGCCGGATTCCATTCGGCGGGCCACCTGATCGCCCGGCATCGTATCGTAAAGAGCGTCGTAGAGCGGCCGCAAATAAGGATCGACTTTATCCCGCATATCACCCGGCAGGAAACCAAGCCGCTCGCCTGCTTCGACTGCCGGTCGAGATAAAATAATCTTGTCTATCTGCCCGGTATTCATCATCGCAACCGCAGCGCAGACAGCCAGATAGGTCTTACCGGTCCCGGCCGGACCAAGCCCAAAGACGAGATCGCGCTCCGTTATCGCTTCAATGTAACGTGCTTGAGTTGGCGATCTGGGTGCGATGCGTTTTTTCCAAGTCTGAATAATCGGCTGGTCGTCGCTCGACGCATCAAGCCCCCCACGGGCCATGCGAAGGGCGGCGTCCACCTCCGCCGCATCGACCGATTGACCCTTTATCAATCGCCGGTACAGCGCATCGAGCGCGCTGCGCGCGATATCCGTCGCATCAACAGGTCCAATAATGGCGAGATGGTTACCCCTGCTGATCAATGACACACCAAGCCTATTTTCTATTTGGGCAAGATGCTTGTCATGCTCACCATAAAGCTGCGGTAATAAACGATTATCATCGAATTTCACATGGACAGTGTCACCGTCGCTAGGAGTAGTCATCCGTCTCATACCAACACGCTCTGCAGTGTCGCCACGGCAGTAGCATCCGTCGACTCGGCAATGGCCCCCCGCAAACTATTGGTCAGAACCTCATCGATCCGAATATCAGCGACATAGCCAATTCGATGCTTGGGCCCCGAGAAATGAACCGGATGCAAGAATGGCGAACGGCCGACGAGCTGACCTTCCTCTCGACCCTCACCTTCGATCAAGACAGATAGCGTCTTGCCCATCTGTTCACGGTTGAAAGCATCCTGTTGCACACGTAGCAATTGCTGCAGGGTTTCCAATCGATCCCGACGCATCTCTTCCGGGACATGATCTTCGGCGGCGGATGCCGGTGTGCCCGGACGCGCACTGTATTTGAACGAGTAGGCTTGGACGTAGCCGATATCGTTCACCAACCGCAATGTCGCCGCAAAATCTTCATTGCTCTCGCCCGGAAATCCGACAATAAAATCTGAAGACAGCGCTATATCAGGCCGCACCTGACGGAGCCGGTCGACAAGACGACGATACTCGTAAGCGGTATGCCGCCGGTTCATCGCCGCCAAAATGCGATCCGAGCCGGATTGCACAGGCAAATGCAGAAACGGCATTAGCTGTGGAACATCTCGATGCGCCTCGACTAGTTCGTCATCCATGTCGCGGGGATGGCTGGTGGTGTAGCGAAGCCGACACAAACCATCGATCTCCGCAAGCTGGCGGATCAATCGGCCCAATCCCCAATCCCGGCCATCCGGCCCCAATCCGTGGAAGGCATTGACGTTTTGGCCCAAGAGCGTGATCTCGCGGCTACCCGACGCCACCAAGCGTCGCGCCTCCGCCACAATGGCCTCAACCGGTCGCGATTGCTCGGCCCCTCTCGTATAAGGGACGACACAGAATGTGCAAAACCGGTCGCAGCCTTCTTGAATGGTCAAGAACGCAGAGACGCCTTGCGGCGCACTCTCCTCGGGTAAATGATCGAATTTATCTTCGGCCGGAAAGTCGATATCAATCGCCGGACCACTGTCATCCCGAAGCACCCGCTCCACTAAGGCCGGTAAACGGTGATAAGTCTGAGGCCCCAACACAATATCGACGTAAGGTGCCCGCGCCAAAATTTCCTCGCCCTCCGCTTGCGCCACGCAACCGGCAACGGCGATCAACATCCGGCCGCCGTCCGTCTCTCGTTTTTCCGCTTTTAACTGGCGCAGGCGACCCAGCTCAGAATAAACCTTTTCCGCCGCTTTTTCACGAATATGACAAGTGTTGAGAACGACGATATCGGCATTATTCGGCACGTCTGACGACGCATAGCCAGAACTCGCCAGCGAATCCGCCATACGCGCGGAGTCGTAGACGTTCATCTGGCAACCAAAAGTTTTGATGAAGTGCTTTTTTGCCAACGTCAGGCGCTCTGAACGCGGACGATAGCCACTGCCCCAGGAGTCATTGATGCAAAAAGCGCTTTGCGCCCGTAGTTTTTACGATCTTTCAACATATTCTAACACCGGAACATCAACGCTTTCAAGCGGTCGTCGTCGCATCGGGCGGTGGAGCGAGGACGCGGATGTCATCGCCTCGACCGGCAATCGACCTGGAAAACCCACTCATTATCTCGCGTTCGCAATGGCGTGCTAATTCTTTTCGGGACTCAAAACCCTCCAGCGTCACCGCATCGTGAACGGTTATCTCGACCTTGAAGCGGCCCAATCCAAGCAATTGCCAAAAATGCGGAGCAAAATCCATATCACCATACCAAGCATAGAGTGGTCGCATTAAACGTCCGAGCGGAAGTCCATCGAGACGTGTATAGGCGATGGAAATCGGTTGTACCGGCACGGGACGCCTATTCGCTTCAAGTTCGGCGGCGCTGAACAAACTGCTTTTGAATGGCAGAATCGTTGTCCCGTCACTGCTCGTGCCCTCCGGGAAAAATATGAGCCGGTCACCACTTGAAAGCCGCGACTTCAATTCTTCCCTGTGCTGGCGGGCATGACGAGGGTTTCGTTCAATGAATACGGTGCGCTGTAGCGCCGCTAGAAATCCAAATATAGGCCACTGACGAATATCGGCGCGGGAAACAAAACTGCCGTCAATGATGGAACCTATCGCGATAACATCGAGATATGAGATATGGTTGGAGACAAACAGGGCCGGCCCCTCAACTAAAGACCCTCCTGCCACGGTTACATCCATACCAATCGTCCGGCGGCACCAACCGAGCCAAATTTTCGGCAGCCAACGCGACATATTCGTCCGCAGTGCCAAGGCGGAACTCTGTACTACGACAATGAATACCGTAAGCCCCATCAAAAGAAAGAGCCTATTAACAGCTAAACTCGTCGATCTAGTCATTCCGCTGCCACTGGCCTCTAGTCATGTGTCGAGCAAAGAAAGCAATCTGTTCAATTACCGGATAGCATACCACTCGATGCGACCGCCCTACTCAAAAAAGATCCAAACGTCGATCCGTCCAAATTGATAGTCCACAACAGCATTATCGCCAACCGCAAACGCAGGCCGTTAACATGGAAACTCAGAGAAAGAACATGATCGCGCCGGGAATTTTTTTCTTACTGGGAGCGAATAGAGAGGATCGTTTCAGGAACCTTTTAACACCGTACCGCCAATATGAAACTTATTTGGCGTCTTTATCTCGGGCCAATGGCACCGCATAAAGTTCTAGTTTGTGATCTACCAACTTGTAGCCAAGCCGTCTCGCCACTTCACGCTGGAGCGCCTCGATCTCGTCGTTCGTGAACTCTATCACCTCGCCGGATTCGATGTCGATCAGATGATCATGATGCTGCTCAGAAGATTCCTCGTAGCGTGAGCGTCCATCGCCGAAATCATGGCGGTCCAAAATACTTGCCTCTTCGAACAAGCGTACTGTGCGATAGACGGTGGCGATGCTGATCTTAGGATCAATCACCGTCGCCCGTTGGTAGAGGAGTTCAACATCCGGGTGATCCTCGGACTCCGATAGAACGCGCGCAATGATCCTGCGCTGGCCGGTCATTTTCAGACCTTTTTCGGAGCAAAGACGTTCGATGCGTTGGGAATCCAACATCCATCAACTACCGTCTAAATTAAACAAAATCTGCGAAAGGGTCACGAGGCGGACGGGATTAACCGCGCCCTCGCCGAGATCGCGTCCCCAAACCAATTTCTTTCGCCAACCTGCTGCGCTGTTTCGCGTAGTTTGGCGATACCATCGGATAGTCCGGTGGCAATCCCCAGCGTTCCCGGTACTCTTCCGGCGTCAAATTATACGCCGTTTTCAGATGCCGCTTAAGCATCTTGAGCTTCTTACCGTCCTCAAGACAGATGATATAGTCCGGCGTAACCGACTGTTTTGCGGGTATGGCCGGTACGGGGCGATCCGCTCTTGGCTCCTGTTCGGCGCCTACGCTGGCAAGGCTCTTGTATACACGCTCAATCAAATCGGTCAGATCACTGACCGCCACGGTATTGTTCGATACGTGAGCTGCGACAATTTCCGAAGTTAGACCGAGCAGTTCCTCGCGGTTGTTATCCTCTTGCGACGGTTCGGACATAATGTGCTTCCTGTTTCCCGATGGACCCTCAGCACCGTCCTCTTTTCAGATAGGACAAATGATAAGGCTTCCATGGGACCTGTATTCGTAAAGTGTTTCCGATTATTACTTGGTAATCAGTTAATTTACATTCTATCAAAATGATATTCGACTCAGCAAGCTGTTTAGTCGTGAATCTTTACTAGTCGTTATTGCAGATCTGTTAGATCACTGGTCATCAGAATAGCCGCAACCCGGCGCCTATCTGCCCGGCGGTAATAGTCCGCCCTGCGCCCTGTCGGCTGAAAACTGAGTTTGTGGTACAATGCGATGGCTCCCGGATTGTCTTCGCCGACTTCGAGATGAATAACGCGGGCACCCTCTTTGCGGGCAGCATCAAACGTCGCGCGCAGCAACGCGGTGCCCACTCCTTGCCGGCGCCCTTCCAACAGCGTCCCTATCGACAATACCTCGGCTTCATCCAAGATGACGCGGGCGATCAAGAATCCCATCGGCGTCCGATCCGGACCGCCGAACGCAAGCAAACACCATGCGCCTGGTGTCCGCAGCAACGACGCGGCAACGACTTCTGGATAGGGTTCGTCGAAACTTTGTCCATAAATATGCGCGACGATTGGTAACTCGCCCAATGCGATTTCCCGAACATGGATGCCGTTCACGGGCGTCTCTTCCGGGGCGGTCCCACGTCCGGTGGCCTGAGATACATCGGTTCGGCCGCCAAGATGTCTCCCACGGCGAAGCGTTCCGCGGCAAGACGCGCGACCCAGGACGCATCCGGTAACACTGGACCACCCGTCAATTCGATATCCCGTCCTGCCGCTCGTAAAACAGCCGCCGCCCGTTCGCCTGCATCGCCCGCGATCCGCAACGATTGATCGGAAAAGAGGTCAGGCAGCACCGCTTCCTCAACAGCGGCCGGCTTTGAAACCGGACATCCATTCGCATCGAAATACTGAACGTAGATATCGGGGCGTTTTGTCTCTAGCGCGACCAGCATGCCTCGAGCCTGCGGACCTTGGGCGCGTGCGATGGCCTCGAAAGTCGTCACACCCGCGAGCGGCACAGACGCGGCAAGCGAAAGTGCCTGTGCGGTCGAGAGTACAATTCGCACACCGGTATAAGCGCCGGGTCCCACGGTGGAAGCGATCAGATCCAGCTCCATGGCTTTCCGGCCTGCCGCCGATAAGACGCGCTCGATCATCGGGACCAGCGCTTCGGCTTGACCACGCGCCATCTCTTCATATTGCCGAAAGATGATTTCTTCGTCGTGGCAGATCGCCACCGAGCAGGCGGCAGTAGCACAGTCGATACCAAGAACATACATGTCGCCGTGCCCCCCTGGCGGCTATCAGGCGAAAGAACAGACCTCGTCGAATTCGAACCGCGGCAATCGGGCACTAACAGCGGAAGGATCGCCATATCCCAAGCAACACAGAAAATTCGAACGAAACGTGGTATCCGCCAAGAACAACTCGTCCACTTTGTCGTTATCAAAACCCGACATGGCACCAAAATCGAGCCCCATGGCACGCGCCGCCATCATTAAGTAGGCCCCTTGAAGCGAGCTGTTTCGGAGCGCCGTTGTATGAATCAGGGACTGGTTCCCGGTGAACCAGGATTTTGCATCCCCATAGGGGAAAAGCCGCGATAGGTGTTCGGCGAATTCCAAATCGTAGGCCACAATTGCCGTGACCGGAGCATTTATAACTTTTTCGACATTGTTCGATCCAAGAGTGGGCCGAAGCTTTTCCTTGCCTTCGGTACTGGTGATGAAAACCACCCGCATCGGCAGACAATTCCCGCTCGTCGCACCGAGAATCGCTAACTCATAAACCTGCCGCAGCACAGCGTCATCAACCGGTTGGTCAATCCAGGCCTTTTGCGACCGCGCGTTATTAAATAATAGGTCCAGTCCGCTTTGATCGAGCATCGAGCCTCTCCGTTTCGGCGTCGTCCATCGCAAATATGCATAATGACTTGTCGCTATGGGCGAGACGACGGTAATCTTCGTTTCGTGAACACGTGCTTGCCGCAATTGTGCGCCGAACGCAACCTTCGGCGCTTCATCCTTCTCTGTACTGCCGCCATGCTCTGGGGCTTTTTTCGGAGCACTGCGCTTGCGGCTGATTCCGCCGTCATTTTGATGTACCACCGATTTGGTGAAGCCGATCACGCCCAGACGAATATCACCATCGGACAATTCGAGAGGCATTTAGCAGAACTGGAAAATTCAGAATATACCGTCCTGCCGATTCCCGAGATTCTTGGTAAGCTAAAATCCGGTACTTCCCTGCCGGAGCGCACGATCGGCATTTCAATCGACGATGCCTTCTTATCGGTCTTCACGGAGGCCTACCCGCGGCTGAAGAAACGCAACCTGCCCTTCACCTTATTCGTCGCGACTCAACCCGTGGACCAAAAATTACGGGATTATATGAACTGGGATCAAATTAGAGAGCTGCGGGACGCCGGCGTTACGATCGGCAGCCAAACCCACACCCATCTTCATATGGCGCGGCGCGGTCCAAACGATAGCCGCAAGGACGTGGAAGCCGCGAACAAACGCTTCGTCGCGGAATTGGGACAAGCCCCTAAGCTTATGGCCTATCCTTATGGCGAAGCGGGTTTAGCGTCCATGACGGTGGTCCGCGACCTCGGTTTCGAGTTCGCCTTCGGGCAACATTCGGGCGTTCTGCACAAGAGCAGCCCACCGTATTTCCTGCCGCGGTTCGCTTTCAACGAAATCTATGGTAGCAAGGCCCGCTTTCGATTGGTCGTCAACGCTTTGCCACTGCCAGTGCGCGAGGTTGCTCCGCTCGACCCGCTCGTCGTAAAAAATCCACCTGCCTTTGGTTTCACCGTCGAATCTTCGATTTCCGAGTTGTCACAGATCAGCTGCTATCATTCACAACAAGGTAAAGTCAGATTGGAGCGCTTGGGCAGCCATCGCATTGAAGTGCGCTTCCAACGCGCTTTTACAGCCGGCCGCTCGCGGCTGAACTGCACATTACCGGGGCCGAAAAACCGGTGGCGTTGGTATGGCCGGCAATTCTACACGAAAACCAGCCGCTAAATTACTTTCTTAAACGCCGGTTTCACCGCGCGGCATCCGCTCGCCGAGACGCGCTCTGTCCAGCGGCTCAAGCTGATTTACGACGATGACATTCTTGAGCAATTTCACATAGGCGTCGCCTTTTTCCGAATAGGATTTCAAAGACGAAATCAACGTTAGGCTGTCGAGGCGCGCACCCGAAGCCCGCATGGTCTCACGCATCGCACGAAAGCGACGGTAGGCACGATGCGTATTCAGGTTATGAATATAGGAGCGAACGGACTCATACAGATCTTCGAACGCGCGAATTTTATGAGTTTTCCCGTCTGTTCGGTCTTTGGGCACAAGTCCCTTGAAAGACGCCGTCGTCCATTGTCCGAACGGCGCATTGCCTTCGAGGACAAACCGCGATGTACCCCATCCACTCTCGATCGCGCTCTGCGCAAGGGCAATAGATACCGGCAGAATATCGACACGTGGTAAAAGCAAGTTGATGCTGGGCTTACGAACACCATAGCGCCGCGCCATATTCTTAAGGTAGACCCGATCATCATCAGATATGACCGACCCTTTTTCCTCTGCGTGCTTGATCCTTAGAAGCCGGTTCCGCTCCGCGCGAATGCCTTCATTTGCCTTCAACACCAGAGGCAACATCATCCGAAGGAAAACCTGTTTTCGCTCCGCTGTTTGATGAATCTTTCGCATGCCGCGCGGTACGGACGCCAAATACAGCGGCGGGACCATACGCTCACCACTGCGAACCGTGTCCAGATCGTATTCAATGCGCGCAAAAAGTTGACGCAATTTCACGACAGACGGGATGAAGGCGATCTCCTTCGGTTTCAGCAGCGGCGCATATCTGGCAGCGCTTCCCAGCGATGCAGGCGACGGCACGAGATTGGTCCAGAGTCCAAGCCAAAACCCAACGATCGCAATCGCTACAATACCTGGCCACGCGACGCCAAGCCGCACGGTTAAACGATTCTCATTGAACTGCATCGGTCGAGGCCCCTCTCTCGACCCGCTATTTCGGAGCGGATCGGCCACCCATTACATCGCGGCGCGAACTTCCGTCACTTCCGGGATATAGTGCTTCAACATATTCTCGATCCCCATCTTCAGGGTCATCGAGGAACTTGGGCACCCGGCGCATGCGCCGCGCAATTGAAGATATACGACCCCCTCGTCGAATCCTTCAAAAACAATATCGCCGCCATCCTGAGCGACAGCAGGCCGAACACGGGTCTCGATCAGCTCTTTGATCTGTCCCACGACTTCACTGTCTTCCTCCGTTGCAGCAGATGCTCCATCGTCGACGGGTACATCGGACAAAATCGGTAGGCCAGTGGTCATATGCTCCATAATAGCGCCTAAGATGGCGGGTTTCAGCACATGCCATTCCTTGTCCGAACTCTTTGTAATCGTGATGAAATCAGCGCCAAAGAACACCGCTGCCACACCATCAATCTCAAACAAGCGCGACGCCAGCGGCGAACGGCCGGCAGCATCTTCCGCCCCAGTGAAATCGGCAGTTCCGGCGGCGAGAACGGCGCGTCCCGGTAGGAATTTAAGCGTCGCCGGATTTGGCGTCTGCTCGGTCTGTATGAACATCCAAAGACTCCTCGAAGGGCTTGTTGCCCGATATAACATTTACCCTATAAATGGGGTTGAAGGAAACTACGATCAAGTGATCGCGTCAATCGCTTCGTGGGTCAACGTTCCCGGCACCACAGTCACCGGTACATGTAGTCTCCGAACCCCCTTGTTCATCATATAGCTGATAATGGGGCCCGGCCCCTTAGCCTCATTGCCGGTCGCCAATACAAGGATCGAAATAGACGGCTCTTCGTCCATCAGTTTGAACAACTCTTCGCTGCGATCACCTTCACGAATATAAAGAATTGGAACTTTATCTGTCCGCCGTTGAACTTCGCTCGAATGTTTTTGCAGCAATTCCTCGCCTGCTTCGCGGGCTTCTTCGCGCATCAGATTACCGACGGCCATCCAATGTTGAAAATCCGCTTTATCGGGAACGTAGAGCAGCGCCACTCGCCCGTTCGTATGTTTGGCGCGACGGCAGGCAAAATGCAACGCAATGGGCATCTCGTCGCTGTCATCCACGACGACAAGAAAGACCCGCTCTTCCGTCGACGGCGGTTCCGCAACTCCAGATTCCGACATTTTCACTCCCCGTTTCGGACTTATCCTGCCATCGAAACGCACGGGCGTCTATCACTGAGGTTGGAGTCAATCGCGCAGGAAACCAACCGTATCGAAGACTTCCGCCAGCACCGGGCCGGATAAGGCCCGCGCGCGTTCGCCACCGTCGCGCAAAACCGCGTCGATTTCACCAGGCTCCGCCATCAACCGCTGCATTTCCTCGCCAATGGGCCCAAGCTGCGCTACCGCGAGTTCGGTCAACTGCTCCTTAAAGCCCGAGAACGGCAATCCACCTACATCGCCGAGCACGGCCTCCGGAGTCGAATCGCTGAGCGCCGCATAAATTCCGACTAAGTTCTCCGCTTCCGGGCGTTCTTCCAATCCCTCGACCTCGCTTGGTAGGGGTTCTGGGTCGGTCTTCGCTTTGCGGATCTTCTTGGCGATCTCGTCCGTGCCGTCATTCAGATTGATCCGGCTGTATTCGGACGGGTCCGATTTCGACATCTTCTGCTTGCCGTTGCGCAAGGACATGACACGGCTTGCGACACCAAGGATGATTGGTTCCGGCAAGGGGAAGAGGTCGACTTTAAAGTCATTATTGAACTTCTGTGCGATGTCGCGGGACAGCTCCAGGTGTTGCTTTTGATCGTCGCCAACCGGCACATGCGTCGCCTGATAGGCCAGAATATCCGCCGCCATGAGAACCGGGTAGTCGTAAAGCCCGACCGAGGCGTTCTCGCGATGTTTGCCGGCTTTCTCCTTAAATTGTGTCATCCGGTTCAACCAACCAAGACGGGCGACGCAATTTAATATCCACGCCAATTGCGCATGGTCCGGATTGCGGCTTTGATTAAAAATGATGTTGTCTTTCGGATCAATTCCCGAGGCGATATAGGCGGCCGTGACTTCCCGCGTGCTCTGACGCAGCTCCGCCGGATCCTGCCACTGCGTAATGGCGTGCAGATCGACCACGCAAAAAATACACTCGTAATCACCCTGTAGACGCACCCAGTTTCGCATGGCGCCTAGATAATTGCCAAGATGCAAGTTACCAGTAGGCTGGATGCCAGAAAATATTCTGTTCATAATTCCATCGCTTTGGACACGGGGAGAAAGGCGCGGAGTTATCGCTGGTGAGATCGAACGGGTCAAGGCGGTCGCCGCGTTAGGATGAGGGCGGTCGCCTTAACATCGAGCGCAACTCGGAAACGCGCACGGCTCGGAAGAGGTGCGCCGCAAAGGCATAAACCCCAAGCCCCAGCGCCACGAGACCGCAGAGCGCCAAAATCTTCTCTAGACTCGATCCTCCGAGATAGGGTCCAAGCGCCGCTTCCGCAAATACCAGCGACACCGCCATAACAATGGCCCCCGCCAGTGCCCGCGGCGCGTTGCGACGCAAGCGGGGGTCGATCCTCAATTGGTTCCGGCGATGGAGAATAAAGCCGAGGGCAAGCGCATTGATCCAGGCCGAGCACGCCGTCGCCAATGCAATTCCCACATGGGACATCACCTGCATCAAGGTCACCGCCAACACAACATTCAAGACCATTGCGAATACCGCTACCTTCACCGGCGTCGCCGTATCCTGGCGGGCGAAAAAGCCCGGTGTCAGTGCCTTAATTAAAACATAGGCTGGCAGCCCTGCCGCAAACGCAGCCAGCGCGGCGGCGGTATTGGTGGCGGCGGCGGCATCAAAAGCACCGCGCTCGAATAGCACGGAGACAATCGGTCCAGCGATGGTCACCAATGCGGCGGCGGCCGGAAGCGTCAGAATCAAGGCAAATTCGATGGCGCGGTTTTGGCTGTTGTTCGCCGCCGCGTCGTCGCCGTTCGCCAATTGGCGCGTGAGAAGCGGCAGTAAGGCGACACCGACCGCGATGCCAACAACACCGAGCGGAAGTTGATTGATCCGGTCGGCGAAATACAAATACGAGACCGACCCTTCCCGCAGCGTCGACGCCAAAATAACGTCCACCACGAGATTGATCTGCACCACCCCAGCTCCGATTAAGCCCGGCGCCATCAAGGCGAGCAGACGCCGGACACCGGGTGTCAGGCGTGGGCGTGGCAGCCGGATCATGATATCCGACTGAGCACAGGCAGCGGCGATCCAGATCAATTGGCCAATCCCAGCCGCCGTCACCGCCCATGCTAGTCCGAAACCGGGATGGGGTATGTAGCCAAGACCGATCAAGATCAACGCCGAGATCAACACAATGTTCAGCAAAACCGGGGCGGCGGCGGTCGCGGCAAACCGCTGCATCGTATTCAGCATCCCGCCGAGCAAGGCGATCAGCGCCATGAACATGAGATAAGGAAAGGTGATCCGCGTCAGCTCAATAGTCAGCCCGAACTTCTCCGGTTGATCTGCAAACCCAGGCGCAATCGCGTACATCAACCACGGCATCAACAGCACCGCCGAGAACGTAAACAGTATCAATGCGGAGACCAGCACGGCCGCCGCTTCCGCCGCAAACGCCCGGGCGGACTCCTTGCCCTCGGTCGTCAAGCGTTCGCCGAATAGCGGAACGAAGGCTGCGTTGAAGGCGCCTTCGGCAAACAGACGGCGGAAAAAATTGGGAAACTTGAAAGCAACGAAAAAGGCATCGGCGATCAATCCGGCACCAAGCGTACCCGCCATGAGAATGTCTCGGACAAACCCGAGAATTCGGCTCCCCATGGTCCAACCGCCAACCGTCGCAATGGATCGAAATAAAGACATCGTTAGTGTTTAACCGCCGGTTACGGCGAAATTACGGCGAGCATCCGACACGTTACGCGCCCTATTCCGCGGCTACCGCTGCCTTGGCCCGGCGCGGTTTTGCCGCACGCGGTTCGCACGACCCCTCCTGCAACGCTTTCAATAAAGCCACGCGAGTCGCTTTCAGTTTGCCTTCATGCTCAACCTTCATGCCGAAGATGTCCTTTACATAAAATACGTCAACAACTTCTTCCCCAAACGTCGAGATTTTTGCGGAGCCGATCCGCAGCCCAAGTTCCGACAAAGCCCGCGTCAGGTCATACAGCAATCCGGGCCGATCGCGCCCATTTACCTCGATCACGGTCCGGGTATTCGACGCTTTGTTGTCGATCAACACACGAGGCGAGACGGTGAAAACTTTCGTACGGCTCGGCAAGCCCTTCATTTTTTTGAGTTCGATACCTGCTCGTATTTCACCGGCAATCGATTTCTCGACAATCTCCAGGACACGGTCCAATTTTGCCGATTGGTCCAGCGCCGCCGCATCGCGGTCCTGAATCCAAAAACTATCGAGCGCCATGCCATCGTTTAGGGTGTTAATCCGCGCGTCGACGATATTGACGCCAGCGACCGCCAGACCGCCGGCAATCGAACTGAACAAACCCGGATGATCGGCGGCTAGGACAGTAATTTCCGTCACCGCCTTGTAGGTATCGACGCGTCGGTCGAAAGCAACGGCGAGACTCTGTTTGTTCGCGTCGCGCACGAAGATCCCTTGGCGCGCCAGGGTCTCGATATCGAAAGACAGCCAATAACTGGGCGGGCCCAAGGACTGGAACGTCTCGAACTCCTCATCGCTCCAATCGGAAAGCGCCTCGCGGACCCGCTCTTGCGCATCCGTCACCGCGCGATCACGCCGATCAGCCGCAAGGCCGCCGGTTAGGACGTCTTCCGTGCGATAGTATAATTCGCGCAGCAATGCCGCCTTCCACCCGTTCCAACGACCCGGCCCAACCGCTCTAATGTCAGCGACCGTCAGGCATAGAAGCAACCGGAGGCGTTCCGGCGACTGCACAAATTCGGAAAAGTCGGCGATGGTTTTAGGGTCTGACAGATCGCGTTTAAAGGCGGTGTTGCTCATAATCAAATGGTGTTCGACAAGCCACGACACGGTCTGAGTCTGCTCGCCAGTCAGCCCCAATCTCGGGCAGAGCTTCAGCGCCACCTTCGCACCCAGAACCGAATGATCGCCCCCTCGCCCTTTCGCGATGTCATGCAGCAACACCGAGACGTACAGAACCTCGCGAGACAGAACCTTGTGAATGATTTCGCTCGCCAATGGGTGATCATCGACCAGACGACCGTGTTCGATGTCGCTTAAAATCCCGATTGCTCGGATCGTATGCTCATCCGTCGTATAGACGTGATACATATCGTACTGCATCTGCGCCACGACACGCCCGAAATCATTAATGAACTTACCTAAAACCCCCGCCTCGTTCATGCGGCGGAGGGTGACCTCCGGGCCTTTTTTCGAGATCAACATTCGCATGAACAGTTCATTCGCGTCGGTGTGGTATTGGACCGTACGAGTCAGGCGTTTCAGATTGCGCGTGATTAAATGTAATGCGTTTGGGTGGATATCGAACTCATGGCGTTGCGCGACTTCGAAAATGCGCAACATCTCGGCGGCATCCATCTTGAAATGATCTTTCACCTCCACGTTCAAGCGGCCGGCTTCGACCTTGAACCCTTCGACCTCGCGGGTGAAGAGACTCATGCCTGGCAACCGCGACGCCCAACTCCGCTGCTGGCGCGCCTCCAGCGACGCACAGAAGATGCGCGTCAAATCACCGACATCCTTGGCGACCAGAAAGTAATGTTTCATGAATCGCTCGACGCCGGAGACGCCTTCGCGATCGACATAGCCTATCTCGCGCGCGAGTTCCGGCTGCATATCGAAGGTCAGACGTTCCTCTGCCCTGCCACTGATATAGTGAAGATGGCAGCGCACCGTCCACAGGAATTTTTGCGCCTTATCGAAGCGCGCGAGTTCAGCTTTCGAGAATACCCCTTCCTCACGCAACTGACCGATGGTCTCGCAGCGATAAAGGTATTTCGCGATCCAGAACAACGTGTGTAGATCGCGCAAGCCACCCTTGCCTTCCTTGATGTTCGGCTCCAGGACATAACGTGTATCGCCCATGCGATCGTGCCGCTCGTCGCGCTCTTCCAACTTCGCTTCGACAAAGTGACCTTTGCCCTTCACCACTTCCTCAAAGAAGCGGTGGCGCAGCTCGCTGTGAAGTTTTTGGACACCCCAAATGTATCGTGATTCGAGCAAACCGGTCCGAATGACCAGGTCGTTATGAGCTTGCCGGATGCAATCATCCACAGACCGGGTAGCGTGCCCCACCTTCAACCCCAAATCCCAGAGCGTATAAAGAATGTGCTCGATGACCTGCTCGTTTCGCGGCGTTGGTTTATACGGCAGTAAGAACAACAGGTCGATGTCGGAGCGGGGGGCTAATTCACCCCGGCCATAACCGCCATAGGCGACGATGCAGAGTTGGTCGGCGGAGGTCGGATTGGCGGCCCTGTATAACCAATTGGCCGCAATGTCGTGCATGACGCGAATTAATTGGTCGATCAGGAAACAATGACCCTCGACCGCGAACTCACCGTGTTGGTCTTCCTCGAACCGGCGTCGAATTTCAACATTGCCTGCCGCGAGCGCCGCGCGATAGACATCCAACACAGCGGTGGCACTATCGGATTTCGATAAATCGCTATCCAACACCGCTTCGACCTGTTCCTGCAGATCAATACGGTCGACAATCGCGCGCTTGTTTCTCAACTGCTCCATATTATCGAGCTTCGCGCGGAGCCAATCGAAAAGCAAGCGAACGGTCTCACTCCTTCAAAAGGCCCTTGAGTCGGTAGAGCGCATCGAGTGCCTCGCGCGGCGTGAGGTCGTCTGGATTGAAGTCGCGGAGCGCCAGTTCCGCCTCCGACGGGCCGGCCACCAGGGCAGGGGCCACATCATTCGCTAAGCTCGCAAATAGCGGCAGATCTTCGGCCAGACGCGTAATCGCACCCGATTGCTCACCCTGCTCCAAAGTTTCAAGCACCTGTTCAGCCCGCAGGATGACTGGTGGCGGCAATCCCGCCAAGCGCGCTACATGAATGCCATATGATCGGTCCGCGGCCCCCGGCGCCACCTCGTGCAAAAAGATCACATCACCTTGCCACTCCTTCACCCGCATCGTGTAGGGCGCGCAGGCCTCAAGCAGCGCCGTCAGCGCGACGAGCTCGTGATAATGGGTGGCGAATAACGCGCGGCACCGGTTGCTCTCGTGCAAATGCTCGACCGTCGCCCAAGCGATGGACAACCCGTCATAGGTCGCGGTCCCCCGACCAATTTCGTCCAGGATCACAAGGGAGCGCTCGGTCGCCTGATTCACGATGGCCGCGGTCTCGACCATTTCCACCATGAAAGTGGAGCGCCCTCGGGCCAAATCGTCGGCGGCGCCGACGCGGCTGAACAGACGGTCAATCACTCCGATGTGTGCGCTGTCAGCGGGCACGTAACTGCCCATCTGCGCCAGAACTGCGATGAGAGCGTTTTGGCGCAGGAACGTGCTCTTACCCGCCATGTTCGGGCCGGTGACGATCCAAAGCCGCTGATCTTGCGACAGGTCGCAATCATTGGCGACGAAACCGCTGTTGCCTTGCGCTTCGAGCGCTGCCGCCACAACCGGGTGCCGCCCACCCTCGATGATGAAGGTCTGTGAACCGTCCAATCGCGGTCGTGCATAACGTTGCTCGACAGCCAAGGACGCGAGGGCGGAGGCGAAATCGAGACGCGCCATTGCCGCCGCCGCCACGGCAATGTTCCCGGATTCCCCAAGAATATCCTCCGCCAGGCCTTCGAACAGATCCATCTCGACCGCCAAGGATTTGTCCGCTGCTTCCGAGATCGACCGCGCGAGATCGCCGAGCTCCGCTGTCGTAAACCGCATCGCGTTCGCCATCGATTGGCGGTGGATGAACGGCTCACCCATTTTGTCTGCGTTGCGCGCCGTCACTTCGATAAAATAACCCAAAACGTTATTGTGTTTGATTTTCAGGTTCTCGACACCGGACTCCTCCCGATAGCGCGCCTCGAGTCCTGCGATCAATCGTCGGCTCTGGTCCCGCAGCTCGCGCAACTCGTCGAGAGAGGGTTCGAACGCCGCCCGGATGAATCCACCATCCCGCGCCATCAACGGCAAATCCTCTGCCAAGGCGCGGCGCAAGGTATCGATCAAAGGGTCGTGAGCTCCGAAATCCCGGTGAATTTCCTCAATCCCGAATGGCTGGTTCTCGCTACCGCCGACGGCTGCCTGAAGTGCTGCGGCTTGCACGAGCCCGTCGCGGATCGACGCCATATCACGAGGTCCACCACGACCGATACTAAGCCGCGACAAAGCGCGCTCTAGATCAGGTGCGGCCTTCAGAAGTGCGCGAATCTTTTCACGCAGCTCCGGTGCTTCAATCAGAAACTGTACTTGGTTCAATCGGCCGTCTATGGCCGCTGGGTCCGTCAACGGCGCGGAGAGCCGGGCCGCGAGTAGGCGGGCGCCGGGCCCGGTCACGGTCCGGTCCACAGCATGCAACAAGCTGCCCGGCCGACCGCCGGTCAACGTCTGCGTCAGTTCCAGGCTACGGCGCGTCGATGCGTCAATTTCCAATAATGCGCCACCGCCGATATGGCGCGGCAACCCAAGGCGCGGCAGTTTGCCGACCTGGGTCAATTCAACATAGTCGATCAAGGCACCGGCGGCGGCCAACTCGGCGCGGTCGAAATCACCGAAAGCATCAAGCGCCGCCACATCGTAGACCGCTTCCAGACGCCGCCGGGCATTGTCGGAATTAAACCGCGCATTGGGGATGGGCGTCAGATGGCTCCGCCAATCTTCCAACAAGCTCGCCAGCTCCGGCCTTTCGTAGAGTTTCTCCGGCATCAACAGTTCGCCGGGCGACACCCGCGAGACAGCGGCGGGTAAGTCCGCAAGCGTCAACGGCTGGACCGTGAAGTCACCGGTCGACATATCGAGCCAGGCCAGACCACATTTGTCCGAGATCTCGGTCACCGCCGCCAGGTAGTTGTGCGAGCGCGCATCGAGAAGCGTCTCCTCGGTCAGCGTACCCGGCGTGACCAAGCGGGTCACATCGCGCCTCACCACCGCTTTCGAGCCGCCGCGGCGTTTCGCTTCCGCCGGGTCTTCCATCTGCTCACAAATAGCCACCCGGAAGCCCTTGCGGATCAATCGTTCTAGATAACCATCCAGCGCATGCACCGGAACCCCACACATCGGGATGTCCTCGCCCTTGTGGCTTCCTCGTTTGGTCAGCGCGATATCGAGCGCCGCTGCCGCCACGACCGCATCGTCGAAAAACATTTCATAGAAATCACCCATACGGAAAAACAACAAGGCGTCCGGATAGGCTTCCTTATTCTGGAAGAATTGTACCATCATCGGCGTCATGGCACGGGGTGCATTTTTTTTGGCGGGTTCGGACATCACTTCGAAAAATAGCATGCAGCTCCGGAATTGACACAACGTGACAAGGAAATTTACCTACCTCTGATTGCGCAATGAGTTGAAAAAGCCCCAGCGATGCGGAATGCTATCGTCTAATTCATTCGAATAGGAACAAAATTTGATGGCCGACCAGTCCACGCTCCGGGAAGACGCCCTCCAATTTCACGTCGGCGGACGCCGCCAGGGCAAGATCGAGATCAGCGCCACCAAGCCACTGACGACACAACGGGACTTGGCCCTCGCGTATTCGCCGGGGGTAGCCTATCCGTGCCTGGAGATCGAAAAAGATCCGGCAACAGCTTACGATTACACCGCAAAGGGGAATTTCGTCGCCGTCATTTCGAACGGCACGGCGGTCTTAGGGCTCGGTAATATCGGTGCGCTTGCGTCCAAGCCGGTGATGGAAGGAAAATCAGTCCTCTTCAAGCGCTTCGCCGATGTCGACGGGATCGATATAGAGGTCGCGACCGAGGATGTCGACGAATTCGTCAATTGCGTGAAGCTGATTGGTAATAATTACGGCGGCATCAATCTTGAAGATATCAAGGCGCCGGAGTGTTTTTTGATCGAGGAGCAGTTGAAAGAAATCCTCGATGTGCCGGTCTTTCATGACGACCAGCACGGCACGGCCATTATTACGACAGCGGGTTTCATTAACGCCTTGCATCTGACCGGCCGCGAGTACACAGACACCAAACTGGTAGTTAATGGTGCCGGGGCTTCGGCTATCGCCTGCGTCGAGCTGATCAAGAGCATGGGCGTGCCGAACGAGAATGTCATCATGTGCGATAGCATGGGCGTCATCTATCGCGGCCGCGAAGCGGGCATGAACCAATGGAAATCGGCGCATGCCACGGAGACGGATGCCCGCGACCTGGCACAAGCGCTGGTCGGCGCAGATGTCTTCATCGGTCTCTCAACCAAGGACGTCGTCACCAAGGACATGGTGATGTCAATGGCCGACAAGCCGATCATCTTCGCCATGGCAAACCCTGATCCGGAGATCACGCCGGAAGATGTGAAGTCGGTGCGCACCGACGCCATCGTCGCCACCGGGCGCTCGGACTATCCGAACCAAGTGAACAATGTTTTGGGATTTCCCTATATCTTTCGGGGTGCTCTCGACGTCCAGGCAACACGCATCAACGAGGAAATGAAAATCGCGGCAGCCGAAGCACTGGCGGCGCTCGCTCGCCAGGACGTGCCGGAGGAAGTCGCCGCCGCCTATGGCGGACAGCAACTGCAATACGGCAACGACTATATCATTCCGGTTCCGTTCGATCCGCGTCTGATCGCCGCCATCCCCGCAGCCGTGGCTCAGGCTGCGATGGATACCGGCGTCGCCCAAAAGCCGGTTGAGGACATGGATGCCTATATGCGCGAACTCTCAGCCCGCCTCGATCCGACATCGAGCTCGCTGCAATTGATCCTAGATCAAGTCCGATCAAACCCACGGCGGGTGGTTTTCGCGGAAGGCGAGGACGACCGCGTCATTCGCGCGGCGGTGCAATTCAAGAATGCCGGTTACGGCGAGCCAATCCTGATTGGCCGTGAAAAAGAAGTCAGCCGCATGATGGAGGAACTCGGTTTCGGCAATACGAAACTGGAGATCCACAACGCCCGGCTCAGCGATAAGAACGAGGCCTATACTGACTATCTTTATAAACGCCTACAGAGGCAGGGTTTCCTCGCCCGCGATTGCCAGCGTTTGGTGAATCAGGATCGCAATGTCTTCGGCGCGTGCATGGTCGCGCTTGGCGATGCGGACGCGATGGTGACCGGCGTCACCCGTGTCTTCAGCGTGGCATTCAATGAAATCAGTCGCGTCGTCGACCCACTCCCGGACCAGCGCCTGATGGGTATTTCCCTTGTTGTAGGCTCGGACCGTTCGCTGTTCATCGCCGACACTCGAATACATGAAGTGCCGAATGCAGAAGAACTCGCCGACATTGCCATCGAGGCGGCACAGTATGCCCGCAAATTCGGCCATGAACCTCGTGTCGCGCTGCTCTCCTACTCGAATTTTGGCCAACCCATGCGCCCTCATATGGAACGCATCCGCGAGGCGGTTAGGATCTTAGAAGCGCGAAAGGTCGACTTCGAATTTGACGGCGACATGCAAGCCGGCGTCGCCCTCAACTACGAGCTAATGCAGGATGTATATCCGTTCTGTCGCCTCTCGGGTCCGGCGAACGTCCTAGTGATGCCGGCCCTGCACAGCGCCAGCATTACGTCCGGCATGTTAGGGGCGATGGGAGGCGGCACGGTCATCGGTCCCATCCTGGTCGGACTTTCAAAGCCGATCCAGATCGTCCCGCTCGGCTCCACCGTCAACGATCTGGTGCATATCGCCGCTTTCGCAGCGCATGACGCCATCGTCGCGGACACACAAAGGGCCCTGCCGGGCGTTTAGGAGCGCGCCGCGACTTCCGCTTCGACGGCACCGGTAACCTCTGCGCCAAAGCAGCAAAAGACGACTTCAGCGATTTGCCGATCCGCAGCGAGAAATTCAGCCACCGTTGCGACAGCGATGGCCGAAGCGCGGGGCACCGGAAAACGATAGACGCCGGTCGAGATTGCCGGAAACGCAATGCTCTTGATTTCGTGTGCGACCGCGAGCTCCATTGATCGGCGGTAACAACTTGCCAAGAGCGCTTCTTCATCGGCGCCGCCACCCTGCCAGACCGGACCAACCGTATGGATCACATAACGCGCGGGCAAATCGTAACCGCCGGTGATTTTGGCGTCCCCGGTCGGGCAGCCGCCAAGGGTTCGACATTCCACCAATAACGCGGGACCGGCCGCGCGGTGAATGGCACCATCTACACCGCCGCCGCCCAATAACGATTCATTCGCAGCGTTGACGATGGCGTCGAGCGCCAAACTCGTGATGTCTTCTTCGACAACCGTCATGCGACCGGACATGTGCTACCTCGTGTTTTCTGTCGAGACCAATGTATCACCATTTTCCGAGCCGGTTTTCGCCATCAAGTAGAGCAATAATAATATTCCAGGCACCGCGACCACTGCCGTCAGGCAAAAGAACGGCACCCAATCGATTCGCTCCACAATCCAGCCGCTACCGGCGCTGAATGCAGTCCGCGATTGCGCAAACAGTGACGAGAGAAGGGCATATTGCGTCGCAGTGAAGGACAGATTGCAGAGGCTCGAGAGATACGCGACAAAGGCAGTCGTTCCCATGCCACCCGAGAAGTTTTCCACCCCGATAGTCACGGTCAACATCGGCACCGAATAGCCAACTTCCGCCTGCACGATGAAGACCAGATTCGACAAAGCCTGCAAAATACCCGTCACCAGAAGTGACTTCAGGATCCCAAACCTCGCGACGAGCGTGCCCCCGATCACCGCACCTATCAGTGTCATCGCCAACCCGTACCCTTTGCTGACAACACCGATCTCAATCAAGGAGAACCCCGTCTTGAGGTAAAATGTCGTCGCCATATGGCCAATGAGGGCGTCGCCGGACTTAAACAACAACACGAATAACAAAATGACCGACCAGTGGGTCCGTGATGCGAATTCGCTAAACGGCTCGATCACTGATTTGCGGAACCATATCCGCCAGCGGGCGGAAGTTCGATCCGTCTCCTCATCTGAATACGCGGCGGTCATGGCGGGTTCGGGATTGACGAAGACGGTCGCGACGCCGACGAGCACAAGAGCGGCCATCGCCGAATACGCCCAACCCCAACCGGCAAAGCCGGCGACAATGAGCGCACCACCGCCGGAGACCAACATCGCAATGCGATAGCCGAGCGTCAGGGTTGCGGCCCCTGCACCGAGTTTCGCCGGCTCGAGAATTTCCGTGCGATAGGCGTCGATCACAATGTCTTGCGTGGCGGAGGCAAACGCCACCAACACGGCCCAGAATACGGTCCACCATAACCCGCCAGGCGCGCTTGGGTCGGTTCCCGCCATGCCGAGGATCGCCACGAACAGCAGAAATTGCGAGCATAGCATCCAGCTGCGGCGCAAGCCGAGCCAACGGGTCAGAAACGGCAGCGGCACCCGATCCACGATAGGCGACCAAACAAACTTCAGATTATAGGCAAAGCCAACCAAGGCCGCGAAGCCGATGGTCGCGAGCGCCGTTCCCGCTTGCGTCAACCACGCCGCAAGGGTGGCCCCCGTCAAGGCTAGCGGCAGTCCGCTTGAGAAACCGAAAAAGAAAAGCGATAGAACGCGACGGTCGCGATAGACGCCCGTCGCGCGCCATACCGTCATTCAGGCACCGAATTTCGACATCGCGACGACGGCCTCAACCGCGCCTAGCCGAGGTCGCGCGCGACCAATTCGGCCAGGTTTACCTCGGGCCGCGCACCGACATGGCTGATGATCTCACTCGCGGTCAGGGTAGCGATTTCCCCACTGCGGCGCAGATCCATGCCCTGGGTGTATCCATAGAGAAACCCAGCCGCGTATTGATCACCAGCACCCGTCGTATCGACGACCTTATCGAGAGGACGCGCGTCAATGATATGGACCTCCTCACCGGAGAGAACCACTGAGCCCTTGCTGCTGCGGGTCAGGCAGGCGATCTCGCAATGGCCCCGCACATGCTGAAGGGCTTTGTCAAAATCGTCGACCTGATAAAGCGATTTGATCTCTTCCTCATTGCCGAAAAGAATATCGGTGTGATCCTGCACCAGCATTTGAAACGAATGCCGGTGTCGATCGACACAAAACGGATCGGAAAGAGTCAGCGCGACCTTGCGCCCGGCGTCATGGGCGGCATCGGCCGCTTCGACGAACGCTTCTTGGGCTTCCGGCGGATCGAAGAGATAGCCTTCCATATAGACGACTTTTGCGGCCTGAATTACATTCTTGTCGATGTCACCCGGCCCAAGATGGGTGGCGGCACCAAGATTGGTGCACATGGTGCGCTGCGCATCAGGCGTGATCAGCACAAGACAAGAGCCCGTTGCGGGACCATCGCTCGCCGCCGGTGTCGCAAAATCGACGCCGATCGCCTGCATGTCGTGCCGAAAAACATTCCCTAGCTGGTCGTCGCGCACCTTGCCGATAAAGGCACCTTTGCCGCCGAGCGATGCAAAGCCCGCCATTGTATTGCCGCAAGAGCCGCCGGAGACTTCTTGGGCCGGCGGCATCTTGTCATAAATCGCTGCAGCGCGATCCGTATCGACCAGCGTCATTGCACCCTTATCGAGCGCCTGCCCTTCCAGAAACGAATCCTCCACCGTCGCCAGCACATCCACCAGCGCATTCCCGATCCCAACCAGATCGTATTCGGCCATTTCAACCACCTCGTATTTCAACATCTTTCCCGACCGGCCGGGCGGGACGCGTGGAGTATAGCGCTCGATGGACGCCCGGCAAGTTGGGCTTCTTGCACCATCCGCCCGGGATGGTTACATCTCAGCTGACCGCCTTCCCAGGAGTTTTCTGATGCTCGGTTATCTTTCGAAAGCACTCTCGCAATTGGGCGACCCCGCGCTCCGCCGCGTCCTGTTGATCGGTGGCGCCGGCTCAGCCGTTGTGTTTATTTTATTGAACGTACTCGTTTGGTGGATTTTTTCCAGCACCGTAGACCTCTCCAGTCTGTCATTGTGGGGATGGTTGGAAGATATTTTGGATTGGACCGCTGGATTTGTCGTCGGATTGAGCTTGCTTATCGTCTCTGCGGTTTTGTTTCCAGGCGTATCCACGATCATCGTCGGGTTTCTCCTGGAAGATGTCGTCGCCGCCGTGGAGGCCCGGTACTACCCGAATGAGCCACCGGCACGCCCGCAGCCAGTCTCCGAAGTTGTCGCGTCCACCGCCCGATTCGCGTTGATGGTAATTGGCCTTAATTTACTCTGTTTGCCGTTTTACTTGATCCTGATGTTCATCCCGCCGCTGAATTTAGTGCTGTATTACGTTTTGAACGGCTATCTGATTAGCCGCGAATTTTTCGAGCTGGTAGCACTTCGGCGAATGGAGCCGGCGGCAGCCTTAAACATGCGCCGAGAGAGCCGTGGAAAAATCATGGTCGCTGGCATATTGCTAACCTTTTTACTCACTATTCCAATTGTCAATTTCCTAACACCGGTGATTGCAACCGCGTTCATGGTGCATCTCTTCCACAGTTTGCCAGGCCGCCAGGAGATCATTCCCGCGTGATTAGAGCCGGTCGATTGCCACAACCGGTAAATTTCGCTACGAACCTTGGCGAGTTCGTGTAATCTACAACCGCGTTGGGAATTTTCCCCAGGAGCTAAAATGTCTGACGATAGATCGTCTACTCAATTCCCAAACGATTTGGGCAAACGAGTGACTAATATTTCGGGTCCTGCGCGGCCTGAAAGACTGCCGGGCGGACCAGGAGACGGAAGACGTCTAATCGTCGGTCGGGAAATCTGCTTGTCCGGCGAAATTACCGCTTGCGACACCCTCGTGGTGGAAGGCCGGGTCGAGGCAACTTTGAACGATAGTCATCGTATCGAGATTGCCGATAGCGGCTATTTCAAAGGTAAGGTCGACATTGCCATTGCCGAGATCAAAGGCCAATTCGAGGGTGAATTAATTGCCCGTGAGCGTTTGATCATTCGCAAGACCGGACGGGTCACTGGTAAGGTTGCGTTCGCTGAGATAGAGATCGAAAGAGGTGGTGAAATTTCCGGCGACGTCAAACTTCTAAATGGCGCGGATTCAAACGACGATACGGAAAGCAGCAAGTCGGATGCAGCCGGCTAACACTTTCGCGATCCTCTTCGTTGCGGTGTTGCTGTCAGCCTGCGGGACAAATTTGTTACCGCGGCAATCGGGCACACCTGCAACATCCGACGGGACTAAGAAAAAAGGGTTTGAGGAAGTCACGTTGCAGATGCCTGCAACAACTCGTGCCACCACTCCCAGACCTGCAACTCCCCCGCTGAAGATCGACGATGATCCGAAGAAACTGGTGGGCCTAAGTCCCGGCAAACTAGCGGACCGATTAGGGTCGCCCGGGTACGTGCGCCGCGACAGGAGTGCTGAAATATGGCAATACCTTGCCGAGGCCTGCATCCTTGACGTCTTCCTCTATCGCGATAAAGATGTTCTCGCGGTCGATTACGTTGAATTACGCGGCCGGGGGGCTTCACAACAATCGCGGCGCGATTGTTACCGTGAAATGCTGCGCGCGCATCTGACGGCGGAACGGGGATAATCCGCCCTAGAGTGTCTTGCCCTTAAAGCGGCACAGATCGTTGACCACACAAGCCGCACAGTCGGGTTTTCGCGCTTTGCAGACATACCGGCCATGCAAAATCAGCCAGTGATGCGCATGCAGCTTGTAGTGTTTGGGTGTCGATTTCTCGAGTTTTTTCTCGACCGCCAGCGGTGTTTTTCCAGGCGCCAATCCAGTTCGATTGCCGATGCGAAATATATGCGTGTCGACGGCGATGGTCGGCTCTCCGAAGGCCATGTTCAGGACGACATTTGCAGTCTTACGCCCTACACCGGGCAGTGCCTCCAGCGCATCGCGGTCGCGCGGTACCTCGCTGTTGTGCTTCTCGATGAGGAGTTTACTCAACCCAATCGTGTTCTTAGCCTTGGCGTTGAAGAGCCCGATCGTCTTGATATAATTGCGGAGTTTCGCTTCGCCGAGCGCCACCATCTCCTCTGGTGTCGTCACGACCTTAAACAGCGGGCCGGTTGCCTTGTTGACACCGATATCCGTCGCTTGCGCGGAAAGCACGACCGCGACAAGCAGCGTGTACGGATTCACATATTTGAGTTCGCCCTTTGGCTCCGGCAATTGCTCCTGAAGGCGACGATAGAATTCTTCGATATCAGCTTTTTTCATACTGTGACCCTAGCGGGTCGAGCCCACTCCGCCAAGCGCACGGCATGGCCAGTGGACAACCGAAATTACTTTGCATTAAGATCCTGTTATGAGCGTTGACGAAACCCAAAACACCCGATCCGCTGGTCGTATATTTTTCGATGCAGTTCTGCATCCCTACCGCAGTCTCAGTCGGTCTGGGTTTCGCCTGCTAATGGCGGCCGCCGCCTGCATGATGCTGAGCATCGGCTTTTTCTTCGCCCTACTGGGTGCTTGGCCAGTGATTGGATTTTGCGGCGTCGAATTCTTGCTTCTCTACGTAATGTTCCAGCTGAACTATCGCTCGGCCCGGGGATATGAGCGCGTCCGATTGAGCGACGCTAGCTTCGACGTCCAGAAGATCGACCCGAGAGGATCCGAGAAAAATTGGCGTTTCGAACCAACTTGGCTGCAAGTCCATATGGACAATCCGCCGGAACATCACAGCCAGTTGACCGTCGCCAGTCATGGCCGGCGGCTGACTATTGGCAAATTCCTAACGCCGGAAGAACGAGTGGAATTGGCAAATGCATTGCGTGACGCGCTGCATCTCAGGCGGACCACACCACCCGGCGGCGCCCCAACTTAGGCCCTAATCTTCAAACCCCAGAACATGCCGCATATTGTATAAACCGGGCGGTTGTGCGCGGGTCCACAATGCCGCTCTGACCGCGCCGACCGCGAAAACTTGACGACTAGACGCTTTGTGGCCGAGGGTGACACGTTCCCCGTCGGCAGCAAAAATAATCTCGTGCTCGCCCGCAACATCACCGCCGCGCAGTGTCGCAAAACCGATATCGCCCGCTTTCCTGGCGCCGGTATACCCTTCACGCACGGCTTGTTTGACATCGCCGAGGTTGACACCCCGCCCCTTGGCCAGCGCCTCGCCTAGCGCCAACGCGGTGCCGGATGGCGCATCAATCTTATGCCGGTGATGCATCTCAAGCATTTCGATATCATAGTCGATCCCCAACATTCGGGCCGCTTGCTCAGCCAAGGCCGCCAGCAAGGTTACGCCGACGCTCGTATTGGCCGCGCGGATCACTGGCACATGCCGTGCCGCCTTGGTGATTTCTTCTTCTTGTTCGGGAGACAGCCCGGTCGTGCCCGCCACCATAGCGGCCCCGGCTTGCGCCGCTAGGCGAGCGGCCTCCACGGCGACATCGGGGAGAGTGAAATCAATCACAACATTGACATTGGCGATCATCTCGGCAGGGTCGTCGGTCACTTTCAAGCCGAGTGTGCCGATCCCCGCGAGCTCGCCCGCGTCCTGCCCAACCGCTTCGCTACCCGGCCGCGCGGTGGCGCCCGCGACGACGCATCCATCGGTGATGGCGACCTGGCGGATATTCATCTGACCCATGCGGCCAGCGCCGCCGAGTACGCCGATTCTAAGATCGTTCTCCATCGCCCGCTCTCCCCAATTTCCGTTTGGGAAGAATAATTAGCTATCTCATCAAATTTGTAAACGCATAGGCGCGTGTGCTGTTATTCGGTCAGGTCTTCCCAAAATTCCTTAACCTTGGAGAAGAAGCCTTCCGACCGAGGACTATGCACTTCGGAGCCACCCGAATTGTCGAATTCGCGGAGCAGTTCTTTTTGCTTCTTGGTCAATTTGACCGGCGTCTCCACCTGAGCATCAATATACATGTCGCCGCGCAATTTCGACTGCAGCGCCGACATGCCCTTTCCGCGCAGGCGGAACTGTTGGCCGGACTGGGTGCCTTCCGGAATATTCACTTTTGCTCGGGAGCCGTCGATCGCAGGCACCTCGATCGCACCGCCCAGCGAAGCGATCATCATCGGGATTGGCACACGACAATAAATATCCGCGCCGTCGCGTTGAAAAAACACATGTTCGGAGATCGTCAGGAAAATATAAAGGTCGCCCGGTGGGCCGCCCCGCAAACCGGCTTCCCCTTCACCCGACAGTCGGATCCGCGTCCCATCGTCGACGCCGGGCGGAACATTG
>CAJWTF010000030.1 GCA_913046825.1 uncultured Rickettsiales bacterium
GGCCTTGGTTCAAGATTACAAGATTATCCCGCGTGGGGATGCTGCCGCGAAACGCGACTTTTCCGTCGTCGAGACGCCACATCTCCGTGCGAATCGTCTCCCGAGGATAGACCGGTGAGGAGAAACGCGCGGACATCGCCTTGAATTTTGCCGGATCGTAACCGCACAAAGTCTTCAACAAAGCGTGGCCCACAACACCATATGTGCAAAGTCCGTGGAGGATAGGCGCTTTAAAACCCGCCTTCTCCGCCGTGTCAGGGTCGCTGTGTAAGGGATTGTAATCACCCGATAAACGGTAAATAAGAGCGGCTTGCGGCAAGGTGGGCAGATTGCATACTTCATCCGCCGCCCGGTCTTCCGGTATGTATTTCGGACTCGAAGGACCCCGCTCGCCACCGAAACCGCCATTGCCGCGCGCGAATGTCGTACTCGTGGTCGTCGCGATCTTCTTCCCCGTCGCAGCGTCAACAATCTCGCGGGTTTGTACGACCAAGGCACCGACATCAGCTCCTTTGTCGAAAATGTCAGTCACCCGTGTCTTCGCCCTAAGGTTTGCCGATTTCGGGATCGGTTGATGGATCGTAAAACCCATCTCACCGTGCAGGACCTTTAAGTAATTGATGCCTGTATCTGGCTTTGAAATCCAACTCCCAGGCGTCCCCAAAACACAGCACATGGTCGGGAGCGCTCGCAACTTCTTCTCATAGGTGAAGCAAAGCGCGTCGCGATCCAGCGGATCCATATTGAGCCCGACGCCGAGCGCATACAGCATTGTATCGCGCTCGGTATAGGCCTGTTCAACCTCGGGGATGTCATAGCTCATCAGGTGGTCGTAATCGAGCCCCATGGCGTTCGCTCCTTATACGGGATCCCAGGTGAACACATCGCCGGAACGAACTAGATCAGAGAAACTCGGCTCCATTGCCGGCATCGCATGTTCGGCAATGCTCTCCGGTGTCCAGCCTTCCGTGCGTTGAACGGAGCGCACTGGGCGCGGCTGACTGAACAGGAAAATTTCATTGAAGCGCACGCCAAAGATCTGGCCCGTCACTTCTTGCGATTGATCGCTGCAAAGATAGACCGCGAGCGGTGCAATCTTCTCTGGCGTCATCTGTTGAATTTTCGCAACCCGCTCCTGCTCTTCCGGAGTATTCGTCGGAATAGTGCCGATCAATCGGCTCCATGCGAAAGGCGAGATGCAATTGGAACGCACCCGATAGCGTGACATATCCAACGCAATGCATTTCGACATCCCAGCAATACCGAGTTTTGCCGCACCGTAGTTCACCTGTCCGAAGTTACCGACGAGTCCGGATGTCGACGTCATGTGGACATACGAACCACCGGATTGATTGCGGAAAGTCTCTGCAGCCGCGCGTGATACGTTGAAGCTGCCTTTCAAATGGACAGCGACGACGGCGTCGAATTCTTCCTCGGACATCTTGTGGAAAATGCGGTCGCGGAGAATACCGGCATTATTAACCACCCCGTGCAATCCACCGAACGTATCCTTCGCCTGCTCAACCATTCGCTGCGCGGCGTTCCAATCGGCAACGCTCTCGTCGTTGAGAACGGCTTCGCCACCTTTCGCCCGAATTTCGTCAACCACTTCCTGGCCTGGCCCCTTATCGTGGCCTTCTCCGTCCGCGCCACCACCCAGGTCATTTACGACCACTTTCGCGCCATGTTCCGCCATCATCATGGCGATACCGCGCCCAATGCCACGGCCACCACCGGTGATTATTACGACTTTATCTTCCATCATGCCCATATTCGACTGCTCCGTCGCTTTGAATTGATTTCTTGTGCCGCATACCTTCGCGCGGCGCGCCGCACCCTATGCGGGAGACCTTCACGAAGCAATATAGGCATCGGATTTTTCATCGACAGGTCGGGCTATTTAATAATGCAATCCGTCCGATTCATATTTACCCACAACCGGAAACAATGCCGACAAACGATTGCAATTCTTTATCATCAGGTGACCAGGTTTCAAAAAATTCAGGATTTCAGAGCTTTTGAGTTTCGCCAATTGGCGGCTGACCGTTTCCGACTTCAAGCCACGGAAATCCGGGATATCCTCACGCCCCATGAAGAGTCATAGATCGACACCGTCGGCACAATCCCAGCCAATGCGCAAAATCAGATCATCCAAAAATGCGGCAACTCGTTCGATGGCCGAGTAGCGTCCGAGAAGCAGTATATGCTCGCCTCAGACGGCTAGACGACGCTCACGTTGGAGCTTTTTCCAATCTTCAACGTTCACCCCATTTCGTCGGCAACGCTGCACAGCCGTATCGGTCAATACGCAGTAAACCCCCGATTTTGCCGCCACAACCGATAGGCTAGAGATTTCCGGCGCGTCGTCTAAACCATCACCAGAGAAAAAATCTCATAATTTTGCGCCGCCCATCCTTTAATATGGCCTGCTCGCGGACGGCACCGGTCGCCACGATCGTGATCTGATGAGTTTCTTGATCGTGAATTGAGAGCGGTGCTCCGGCACTGAAATGGCGCTGCATTACCGCGTCTATGACATCCGGACAAATAGCCGGAACGTCTATGCGCATGGCTTTGTAGTCGAGCGGGCGGCACAGTGCACAAAACGCTGTTATATCACCCTCGCTTCGACCAATCGCCTCCCCATGACCGTCCTTGAAGGCATTCATCATTACAGCCTCCCGAGTGCTCCTATAGCAGTCGGGGCATCTCGGGGAATTGATGCGCGTCACCAGTGGCGGCGCCATTATGACCGGTATGCCCTTAAGATTAATCCCAATAGTCGGAAATGAAGCTTCTCGCGTTCAAGTTCGCTCAACGCGGAGCGATAATTTCCAGCCGTAGAGCTGCGCATATCGTTGCACGTTGTAATCCTGCCAGATTTCAGCCAAACCCGCTTCGCCGATTCCGGTATTCGCCTCAATATCGGCAGTGTCTAGATGAGGCTTATCGGTAAATTTCAAATACCAACAAAGACCTTTCCAGCCCGACTTATCTATATGTTGGCTCGGAAGTTTTTCGATCTGACCCTCGCCATTCGGGCCGCCCGTGACTTCGACGCCATGCCAAAAGGCGACACGCCCAGCAATAGCCTCGGCTTCGGGATAAGGTTCGACATAGGCCCAAGCCGCTCCTTCATTGGGCTCCTCGCCGACAAAGATGTCGTAATATTCGGCCATGCCCTTCCAATGACAATATGTAAGGGGCAATTCATCTGACATTTGGATATAACCCCAATCCACATCCGCGCGCGGAAAATAGACATTTCCTTCGACAAATACGATATCGTCGCTCTCCGCCAGGACAATGTCCTTCCAAACCGCTTTTGCCATCGGACGTATTCCTCATTTATTCAATCGCTTAGGGAACAATAATGCGACCTGAACACGCTGTACTGATTGTTTTAATTGGGCAACCTGACGCCAAATTTTTAGGCCCATTTTTCTATAAATTTATAAAAATTTGACAGTCATACGGTTTGACGCGCCTTTCCCACGGAGACAAGTTGCACTCAATCTTTTCCTACGCATCAATGGAGTTTCCCATGTCCGTCCGAAAAAAACCTGAAGACCTCCGCAGTTTCCGCTGGTTTGGCGTACAGGATTTGAGGGCGTTCGGGCATCGTTCTCGGGCTAAACAGATGGGTTACGGTGCCGATGATTGGGAGGGGAAGCCTGCCATTGCGATCATCAACACCTGGTCGGATATCAATCAGTGCCACGCGCATTTCAAACAACGGGTCGACGACGTTAAGCGCGGCGTATTGCAGGCTGGAGGGTTTCCTCTGGAGCTACCGGCGATGAGCCTATCCGAGCCGTTCGTGAAACCCTCGACGATGCTCTACCGCAATATGCTGGCCATGGAAGCCGAGGAACTCTTGCGCAGCCATCCAATCGACGGCGCGGTATTAATGGGCGGTTGCGATAAAACCACGCCCGCGTTGCTGATGGCTGCGGCGAGTATGAATATTCCCGCGATTTTCGTTCCCGCAGGACCGATGTTGCGGGGGAATTGGCACGGGGAGCCGCTCGGCAGCGGCACCGATTCTTGGAAATACTGGGCCGAATTGCGGGCCGGCAAAATCACAGAAGATGAGTGGGACGAGGTCGAGAGCGGTATTGCTCGTTCTCCTGGCCACTGCATGACCATGGGTACCGCGTCGACCATGACCAGCGCGGCCGAAGCGCTCGGCATGACATTACCGGGTGCGGCATCCATTCCCGCGGCCGATTCCCACCACATACGTATGGCGTCGGCTACCGGGCGGAGGGTCGTCGACATGGTCTGGGAAGACCTCAAACCGCGAGACATCCTAGACCGCAAGGCGTTGGAGAACTCGGTCACAACGATTATGGCGCTTGGGGGCTCGACGAATTCCGCGATTCATCTGCTGGCCATCGGTCGCCGTGCAGGTGTGGATATTGACCTTGAGCTGTTCGATGCTCTCTCGCGGACGACTCCGGTAATTGCCGATATTCGCCCATCGGGGAGGTGGTTGATGGAGGATTTCTATTATGCAGGCGGCCTCCGCGCCTTGCTCAATCGGCTTTCCGATAAGCTCAATCTCGATGCCAATACCGTCAACGGCAAGACCTTGGGTCAGAATATCGAGGGCGCGAAAGTCTATAATAATGAAGTAATCCGCACTTTGGACAACACGATGTCCGATGAAGGCGGTCTGGTAACCCTCAAGGGCAATCTATCGCCCGACGGCGCGGTCATTAAACACACCGCTGCGGAAAAGCATCTACATCAACACAAGGGGCCTGCCGTCGTATTCAAGAATTACAACGACATGGCCGTGCGAATTGACGATATCAATCTCGATATAACCAAGGATTCGGTCATCGTGCTGCAGAACGCAGGTCCGGTCGGAGGTCCCGGTATGCCGGAATGGGGCCAACTTCCGATCCCTCAAAAACTGCTCAAAGAAGGTGTCCGCGATATGGTGCGCATTTCCGACGCCCGCATGAGCGGCACATCTTACGGCGCTTGCGTTCTGCATGTAGCGCCCGAATCATTTATCGGAGGTCCCCTCGCTCTTGTCCGTAACGGCGATATGATTGAGCTGGATATCCCCGGTCGGCGATTACATCTGGAAATTTCAGATGAAGAGATGGCAAGTCGAAAAGCGGATTGGATCGCACCGGAGCCACATTACAAAAGGGGCTATGGTTGGATGTATGCGCAACATATCCGCCAAGCCAACGAAGGGTGCGATTTCGACTTCTTGGAAGCCGGTGAAGACGTGCCAGAGCCAGAAATTCATTAATGTCGCGACGAATCATAGTATGATCCCATTTCGTTTCAAAATATTAGCGGTGCTTGGATCGACGAATTATCGTTCCTTCTCTCCCTTTCCGAAAATGCGAAATCTGTATCTCAAATCATACTCTATTCGGTACAACGATTGACCCCGGTTCGGAGGAAGTTGGAAAATTCGGGATCAGTTTGATCTCAGCGTGATAGCTGATGTAACTTTGGGCTAATGAATTTCTGTCTTGTTCCAGGTCCGGAGATCCGGCGATACTAAGCGAGCATTATCGAGGGGGAAAAATTAAATGCGCGAAATGAATGCCACTCAGACCGTCTCTGCCAGCAGAGAAAGCTCTCGCGTTATCGCGCCAATCGCCGCGGTAACACTAGGATTGTTCATATTGTTTGTGGCCGGTCTCGCACAGCCGAACGTCCTCCATAACGCCGCCCACGATTCACGGCACGCCGTCGCTTTCCCCTGCCACTGATTCCTTAATGTTCAGTCGCATCCTGATTGCCGCCGTCATCAGTGGCCTTGTTGCCGGCATCGCTTTCACAGGCTTACAAGCTTTCAAGGTCATGCCGCTTATTTGGCAGGCCGAAACATTTGCATCGGCGTCAGGAAATACGTCTTCTGGCCATTCTCACGGTGCCGCGGCTGCAAATACTCATTCTCATGGAGATGAGGGACACGATACGTGGGCGCCTGCGGATGGCGTTGAACGTATCGCATTTACCTTGCTTGCAAATGTCCTGATCGGAATCGGGTTCGCGTTGTTGCTCTGTGCGGCATTCGCACTCTACGGCCGAGTGGACTGGCGCAAGGGCCTCATTTGGGGCTTGCTTGGCTACACGATTTTCCAGTTGGCGCCCGGCTTCGGGTTGCCGCCGGAATTGCCCGGTATGCGGTCGGCACCGGTTAATGACCGGCAGATATGGTGGGTGGCCGCTGTTGCGGCTACTGCCGGCGGATTGGCTTTGATCTTCCTCGCCAAACAGGGCATCTGGAAAGCTGTCGGCATCGCGCTTATCGCGTTACCGCATCTGATCGGCGCACCGCACCCGCATTTTGATGGACCCGGTGCGCTTCCGGCAGAACTAGCGGCCTCTTTCGTCAGTGCATCGCTGATCACAAATCTCTTGTTCTGGCTGTTGCTCGGTGGTGTGTCGGCATTCGCATTCAATCGGCACACAAGCACTACAGAAGCCGCTTAAACTACGCCCTGCTATCAAGCCATTGTAAGCACCCGGTCGGCTCTAGGAGCGCATCGGCACGCTGTTTTTCTCCACCTTCCAAACGCCCATAGAGACTACGAAGTCGGGAATAGCATTTTCCCTGATATCTAAACGGCAATTGGGCATAAGGTTTACCGAATATCGAGAGCGTTACCTCTTCTCCGCCGACCTCTAGGGCACGCATATTAGCTGCTAGAAACGGTAGATAAGCCTCGCCGCAGACCTGCAACAATTCGGTCACCGCTTCCGGTAGCACTGTGTTGGTGGAGAACCATTCGCCGTCATTCCCCGAAAGGTCATCCGTTTGTCGAATCCAATGCAGAACGGTCGGCGCGATTCGGGACATCTCGGCGCGCGGTGTTGGGTCGTCACTGAGTGTCTTTAACTGACCGAACAATCCGAAATCCGCGAGCGCGGGACGTGTGCCGAACAAATAGCCCTCCAACCCGCACCGTGTCTCAAGTGCCTCCAAAATTCGGCGGTAAGTTTCTTCGATCACCGGTTTGTTCTCTTCCGTGCAACCGACTATGCCCATCCGTTCGATCTGCCGCTGCCCGAACTCATGCGCAAATGCTTCTCGTTCGGCGCGCGGCACGCTGTCCGCTGACAGTCCGTCCGAGGCGATCCACCAGGCCGCAAACGCTTGGTCCGGCTCATAGTACCAACGATAATGAAACATCACCTTGGTAAGCCATTCGTCGGCCATGTCCTCGATCAGTTCTGCAAGAAAGCGATGAACGGGGTCCGGCGGTAAAATCGAACGTTCGGAATACCGTTCTTCCAATTCATATGCGATCGGCGTCGAATCGACCCGCCAATCACCCCCATCCGGAAACTTCACCATGGGAATCAATAGCGGTCGAACGTCGGCGGTCTCATCTTTGACGCGACCGCTACGGTGTTCCCAGATATGTGGAATTCGCCGATACCGAAAAATCGCCCGCATCTTCATCGAATAGGGCGACCCAGCGGAACCGACGACGCGGCAAACTTCGGCCATCGCTCTAAACCGCCTCGAAAGCGAATTCCTTCGGGCCGATCACTGACAATCCGCATCGCAATGCTTCGGTCTCGAATACGTCGTCGGGCATGACATTGGCGATATTGGCATCAGGGCCAAATCGCTCGATCAAGAATTTCTTCATCTGATAGACGTCGGATAGGGTCACCCCTTTAATCCAAGGTCCCGGTAACTCGTAGATCACCTTCTCCGCCGGGAACTCGGCTTCCAGTGCGGCAATCAGGTGTTCCTGCACTTCGCCGTCGATAATCATTTCCGCCGCTTCCACCAGCACGACATCGGCGCCGGCGTCGAGACTGTCATGCGCCTGACCGAGTAATGTCTCCGCCGTTTGCTTGATATCCTTCGAGCCAATTTCACCGTGGATTTCCAAGCCGGCGTCAACACCCTGACTGATCAAGGTCTTTCGCTGGTTCGCCGAAAGCGGCACGCAATTGTCGGAGACCTCGACCGCTTCGAACCCCATGCGTTTAGCTTCCTGGTAGAAAGCTGGTGCTGCCTCGAAACCCTGCGTGGCCACGACATATTCGAGGAACTGTCCGCCTATAAAGGGTTTGACGTCATAGCCTTCGCAGAGCCGCAGTTTCTGCCCAAGATATGTTCCCCGGTAGAGGCGCGCCGAACCCACCGCTATCTTTATCAAGTCCACATGCGGGCCTATCAGTCCCAGTAAATCCTCGAGCTTCCCCAAAGGAGTGCCAAAATCTACCATCATGGTAATGCCGGTTTTGCGCGGCTTCTTCGTGCTGCGCGCCTCGGGCAGTGGGACCATTTCGAACGGGAATTTCGCCATCGGGTTCTCTCCAGGTTATTCTATGGGGGATTATGGTCTAATTCGATGATTCGGCAATGCGACGGTAGCTCTTGAGGAGACAATCATGAAAATTACCCTGCTAGGCACTGGCACCCCGACACCGTCGCTCAAACGCATGAGCTCCGGCTATATGGTCGAGGTCGGTAGCGACACCCTCCTGTTCGACCAAGGTCCCGGAACATATCACCGGATGATGGAAGCAGGCGTCAACGCGGTCGATGTCTCTCATGTCTTCTTCAGCCACCTCCATTACGATCATTGCCTCGATTATGCCCGGTTGCTGATGACCCGCTGGGACCAATCGGATGGAAGGCTGCCGGAGCTCAAGGTCTACGGCCCGCCCCACACCGCTCGCATGACTGAGCTGTATATTGGCGAGGACGGCGTCTTCGGCCCGGACCTGGAGGCGCGCTGCAATCACCAACTTTCCATCGACACCTTTGAATGGCGTGGCGGTGTGATCCCGCGCCCAAAACCGAAACCGGACGTCACCGAGCTTCGCTCAAACGATACCATTCACGGCGACGGGTGGACCTTGACCGTGCGCAGCGTGATCCACGTGCAGCCCTATCTCGTCTGTTATGGTTACCGCCTCGACACGCCAGAGGGCTCCTTCGCCTATTCCGGCGATACCGGCCCGTGCGAAGGCATGAACAAGCTTGCCGAGGATGTCGATGTGCTGGTCCATATGTGTCAGTACATCTCCGGCACGGAACCATCGAAGGCCTATACGGAAGGCTGTATGGGTCATTTGGAGCTCGCGGAACTCGGCAAGCGGGCTAACGTGAAAAACCTTGTCGTCTCCCACGTCCTAGAACAAATGGACGTCCCCGGCGTGCGCGAGCGATTAATCAGGGAGATGGCTGAGATTTATGACGGTAACATTTTCTTCGGCGAGGATTTGATGGCCATCCCAGTCGGCGAGCCTCGTGAAGCACCGATGCGCTAGGCGGCACCGAAATTCGATCCTATATCAGTGGTATGAACGACACATCACCCATCGCTTATATGGAGCGCACGCGGTTGTATTACCGTGCGCTCGGTTATTCACCTGACTATCGCTGGTCCCATAATGAGACAGCGCCATTCACGCGTCTCAAACGTCCGCTGGACCAAGCGAAGATCACCCTTATCACGACGTCCTACCCGCCGGGTGATTGGAGCGATGATAATCCGCCGAAGAAAGAGACATGGTCGCAGGCAATCGCGGAGGCACCTGAAGGGCTCTACAACCAAAACCTCGCCTGGGACAAGGAATCGACGCACACGCGGGATAGGGAGAGCTATCTGCCGATTAATGCGCTGACCAAGCTCGGCGAAGACGCTGTGATCGGCGGCCTGACCGAACATTTTCACAGCGTGCCGACCGATTACAGCCACCGGATGACGATTGAGAACGACGCCCCGGAAATTCTCCGCCGGCTGGTCGCGGACGGCGCAGACGCCGCCCTCCTTGTCCCGTTGTGACCCGTCTGCCATCAGACCGTGAGTCTGACAGCCAGACATCTTGAAGAGAACGGCATCCCGACCGTGGTGATCGGCTCCGGCCGCGACATCGTTGAGCATTGCGCCGTCCCCCGCTTCCTATTCGTCGATTTACCGCTCGGTAATCCTTGTGGCATCCCCTACGACCGGGAAATGCAAGCAGCTATCGCGCGTCAAGCTATGGAATTGTTGGAGAGCGCCGAGGGTCCACAAACAACCATCCGAGCGCCCTTCGATTGGAATGGCGACCCAAACTGGCGAGCGGTCTACAATTATGTCGGCCCGGAGAACCAAGAAGACCTCCGCGCCGAAGGCGAACGCCGCCGCACCCGCATGGCGAAGCGCCCGAAACGGGAGATTTCTAACTCATAACCGTTTGGGCAAATTCTCGGAAGTTCTCTCGCGCGCAGGCCTGTGGCGGTAGAAGCAGGATTTCCTTTAACCCTGCGATCTCCATCTTGGCGATCTGTTCCTTAATCTCGTCTGGCTCCCCAACGAGCCCCAGTGTGGCGCGGATCATGTTCGGAGTGATGAAGCGGCGCTCATCTTCTGGTAGGAACGCGCAGTGGCCGGTGTGGAGGGTTTGGTGTCGACGCCCTTGCGGCATCGCTTCAACGTGACGCTTGTAGTCCTCCCACTCGGCCCGGATCGAGTTTTTAATGAACCCATCATTGCCGCGCTGGAGCATGAGCTCGTACCAGAAATGCAGCGAGGAGACGACGGGCGCACCGGTCTCCTCGACAACTCGATCGCTCGCCAAACCCTCCCCCGACTTGAGAACGCAGGCGTAAGTCAGAACCGAGGTGTGAAAATCCTCCGGTAGCGTGCGCCCGGCTTGCTCCGCTCCCCGGCGCACCTTCTCCATATTGCTCCGCATGACCGAGACCGGTTCGGTCCCGGCGCTGATCCGTCCGTCCCCGTAGACACCCGTGGCGGTAAGCGCTTTCGGCCCGTTGGCGCCGACATAGATCGGCACCCGGTCTTCAAGGTTGAGGCAGTCCAATTCCCGGTCTTGGAAGCGGATCGGCCGGGTATCGCCATTATGGGTATACTCGACCTCTTCTCCGTCCAGAAGGCCGCGTACGACCCGGAGATATTCACGGAATGCCGTCGGTCCCACGGGTTTCTGCCCCATGATCCGCATCGCCGTGTGCCCGGTACCGATGCCAAGGAAGGTACGGCCCGGCGCCAGTTTGTTGACCGAGGCGATGGAATGCGCGGTCACCGGTGCCAGTCGCGTCCCGGCAATGGCAACACCTGTGCCGAGACGAATTCGGGACGTGTGATACGCGGCGAGTGACAGTGTGGCGTAGCAGTCCGACCATATCATCTGACTGTCCGGGGCCCAAGCACTGTCGTAGCCCAAATCTTCCAGTTCCTTGAAGATTTCCCAATCGTCGATTTTCGTCGCGACCATCCCGCCAAATTTCATGCATTTTCCTCTGAGTAATTACGCAAACTAGGCGTTAATCCCCCGGACGTTTGATCGTGATCCGAAACGGTTGCGGCTTGCCCTCGACTCCCATGCTCTCGATGGCCTTCACATCTGCCACGGTCAGCTTAAAGTCGAAAACATCGAGGTCTTCCGCCATATGGATGCCGCTCTTAGTCCCAGTCAGCGGCAACATCCCGACCTCAAGGGCGTAACGGAAGATTATCTGTGCTGCCGTTTTGCGATGCAGCCGCGCGATTTCCTTCATCGCTTCGTGGTTCAGCACCTGCCGGTTTGCGGTCAGTAACGAGAATCCTTGAAAGACGATGCCATTGACGCCACAAAACTCACGAATATCGCGCTCCCAAGCACGCGCCGCATAGCACCGGATTTGTGCGAAACGCGGTTTAACCTTAGCGACCCTGTGCAGCATGCAAAGTTGTCCCAACGAAACGTTGCTGATCCCGAGTGATCCAACCTTTCCTTCGCTCTGTAGTGCCTCCATCGCCTTCCATGCTTCGAGATCGGCGGCACTCAGGCCCTTGCGGGTCGTTGGGCCGTGGAGCACGTAGCTATCAATAAAATCGAGCCCGAGATGCACTAATGACGAATCAAAGGACTGGCGCACTTTATCGCCGATGGGCGCTTTCGCATCGTATGGCAAACGCTCGTCTTGGCCGCTCTGATGGGTGAATTTCGTTTGTAAGAACAGCTCTTCCCGGGTGACAAGGCCGCCGTCGAAAGCGTCGGCAATAGCCTCGCCCACCGCTGCCTCGAAATAATGCTTACGCTGATTGGCGGTATCGATGCCCCGAAACCCCTGGCGGATTGCCAAAAGGGTCAAGCGGCGCGTCTCTTCTTCTTTCCAAGCCGTGCCATAGAGAAAGGGTGGATACTCCACCGATGGAGTCGTTTGAGCTGGTTCCACTGTCATAGAAGACAAATAAGCGGAATATGGGAAGATGTCATCCCAGTTCGGGCGATACACTGCCCATGATCGTTTTTTCGCAGAATAACCCCGTAAACAGTGATAGCATACCGCTCTTTTGGGCTGCGAGCGGCACTGATGAGCCGAGAAATGTCAAAAATTTTCACGTGCAAAAAAACGTAAGCATTTCTTAGCACAAAATTGACAAATTATCTATATCAGCCATCAATTACGTTGGCTTATCGCCCACAAGCTGCACCCGCCGCATATCACGGCGATGCCCCTGATAGTCATTGACCGCAATATGCTTCAGGCAACGGTTATCCCAAAACGCGACGGAACCGGGCTCCCAATTGAATCGGCAGGTGAACTCCGGCCGGGTCGCGTGTTTGAAGAGGTACTGCAGCAAGGCTGCGCTTTCCGCTCTCCTCATCCCCTCGAATTTATGCGCCGACGCAACATTAACGAAAAGCGCTTTGCGACCTGTCTCCGGATGGGTGCGGATAACGGGATGTGCATTTTCCGTGGGTGTCCATTCGTCGTCGTCGCGGGTCTGCGTGGAGCGTCCCTTATTCGCATTGGGTCCCGCGACACGACTGTCGTCATGCACCGCTTTCATGCCCTCGAGTGCCGCCTTCAGCCCATCTGACAGCGCCTCGTAGGCCAGATATTGGTTGGCGAATAGCGTATCACCTCCGCGGGGCGGTACTTCCAATGCATATAGGATCGCCCCCATGGGCGGACATTCAACATGCGCCGTATCCGTATGCCACTCGGCACCAACGACCCGGGTCGCATCCGGCTCCTTTACCACATGGATCACCTGGGGGTTTGGCCCTTTTTTGGCCAAGTTAGGGTGCATATACAGGTCTCCGAAGCGGCGCCCGAACGCCATCAAACGCTCATCACTTAATTTTTGATCGCAAAAGAAGATCACGAGATGTTCGAGCCAAGCCTGGCGGATTTCGGCGATGGCGTCAGCCGAGAGCTCTTCCGAGATATCTATCCCACTCAACACAGCGCCGACCGCGCCGGAAAGCGGTTTAACTTCGAAATAACTATAAGTACCCATCCAATTGATTTCGGTCTGTTCTGCCAAAAAGCAAAACCGTGCGGAATAAATCCTCTCCCCCTTGTTCGTTGAAGGCGATACGCTAGGGTCAGTTCAACAAAATTCCATCGGCCGCGACGCCATGCGCGCCGTAGGAGGAGACGAAAATGTCATTGCAACCGACCATCAAAGCCAATCATTACATGATCTCCGCAGGGCATTACCTCGCCACGGAAGCCGGATATAAAATTCTTGAAGCGGGCGGTAATGCGTTTGACGCCGGGGTCGCGGCGGGCATTGCGCTCGGTGTTGTGCAGCCGGATCTGGTGCAAGTCGCCGGGGTCGCTCCGATTATTCTCTACCATGCGGAATCCGGCGAGGTCGTGACCGTCAGTGGTCTCGGCTGGTGGCCGAAAGCGACCAACCTCGAAAAGTATATCAACGAATATGGCGGCAAGATTCCGGTCGGACTTGCCCGCGCAGTCGTGCCGGCTGCGCCGGATGCCTGGATCAAGGTATTGGCGAAATATGGCACCATGTCGTTTGGCGATGTCGCGACATCGGCCATGCGCTACGCCCGCGACGGGTTCTCAATCCATCCGTTGCTCGCGGAGAATATCGACACCCACCAAGGTCGGTATCAATCTTGGCCCGCCAGCGCCGAGGTTTTTCTGCCGGAAGGCCGCCCACTGAAGACCGGCGAGTTAGTCGTACAACGCGATCTCGGCAGGTCGCTCCAATATATGATCGACGAGGAGAAAGCCGCCGCGGGTAAAGGACGTCACGACGCATTGGAGGCCGCAAGGGCTGCGTTCTACAAGGGTGACATCGCTAAGACCATTACCGACTATCACGCGGCCAATGGCGGCATGTTGAGCATGGAAGACATGGCGGAATACGCCTCCGCCTTCGAAGCACCGGTCAGTCGTACTTACACAGGCTTTGGCGAGCCGATTGACGTCTACGGATGCGGCCCTTGGTGTCAGGGACCGACCATGCTCGAGATGATGTCGATCATCGAAGGCGTCGACCTCAAATCAATGGGCTATAATTCAAGCGATTACGTCCATTTTCTGACAGAAGCAATGAAGTTGGCTTTCGCTGATCGGGAGGCCTATATCGGTGATCCTCGTTTCGTCGACGTGCCGATCGATACATTGCTGTCAGCCAAATACGGACGCAGACGCAGAGGCGAAATCGACATGGCGAGGGCCTGCCCCGGCATGCCCGCCCCCGGCCAGATACCGGGTGTCGGTGCCGGACCGGCGTCGAACAGCGCGGCTGCAGCTCCCTCGCGGATGGCATTGGATACGTCCTATGTCGCGGTTGTCGACGAAGGTGGTAATATATTCTCGGCCACGCCGAGCGACGGTTCCTACGGTATGCCAATCATTCCCGGCACGGGCATGTCGCCCTCTTCACGGGGCTCGCAAAACTGGGCAGTTGAGGGGCACCCCTCCTCCATAGCACCCGGTAAACGCCCACGCCTCACGCCGGCCCCGGCCCTCGCCATGCGGAAAGGCAAACTGTCCCTCCCCTTCGGCACACCCGGCGGCGACGTCCAAGCGCAAGCGATGCTTCAAGTCTTCCTCAACATGGAAATCTGGGGCATGGAGGCGCAAGACGCCATTGAAGCGCCGCGCTTCTCGACCTTTAGTTTTCCAAATTCGTTCGAGCCGCATGGATACGAGAAGAACATCCTGCGCATAGAAGGCCGAATGGATGAGAGCGTTATGGAAGAGATGGACGCACGCGGCCATAAGGTTGAGCGTTGGCCGGACATGACCTGGAAAGCGGGCTCCGTCTGCGCCATCCAGTCCGATCTGGAGACCGGTATCATGACCGGCGGTGCGGACGCCCGGCGCGCGTCTCGCGTGATGGGCTGGTAGACAAGCAAGAGACCCTCAACCCGACCCTCTCCCGCAAGCGGGAGGGTGAGGGAAACCAAAGGCGAGGAGAAATAAGCTATGACAGCATACCAACCGATGATCACCGGTAACCAGCACGTTGTCGCCGCCGGCCACTATTTGGCGACCCAAGCCGCCATGGACATACTAGAGGCTGGCGGCAACGCGATTGATGCAGGCGTCGCGGCCAACCTAGTACTCGGCGTTGTGCAGTCGGAAATGGTGCAAATCGCCGGTGTGGCGCCGATCATGGTCTATCTGGCAGATAGCGAGCAGGTATTGACCCTCACTGGCATCGGTCCGTGGCCAAAAGCAGCGTCCCTCGACCGGTTCGTGCAGGAATTCGGCGAGGTTCCCATCGGCATTCTGCGGACAGTCGTGCCCGCCGCACCAGATGCCAACATCCAGGCGCTCGGTCGTTGGGGCACAATGAGCTTCGGCGAAGTCGCCACGGCGGCGATCCGCTATGCCCGTGACGGTTTTCCCATGCACGAGATGATGCGCGCTTATATCGAGGCGCATCAGGATGTCTATCGGATGTGGCCGCAGAACGCTGAAATCTATCTGCCTGATGACGCGCCACCGGTCGTCGGAAAATCCTTCTTGCAGACGGATTTGTCGAAATCTCTGCAATACATGGTCGATCAAGAAACCGCATCAAACGGTGCAGGGCGCGAAGCAGGCCTTAATGCCGCTCGCGACGCCTTCTATAAGGGCGATATCGCCTCCGCCATCGTAAAATACCACCGTGAGAATGAAGGTTTGCTCTCCGCTGAAGATCTGGCGGAATTCGCTTGCGAGATCGCTGCGCCAGAGAAGATCACCTATAAAAATGGTGGCGATCCAATGGACATCTACTCCTGTGGAGTTTGGTGCCAGGGACCCGTCCTGCTACAAATGATCAAGTTGATCGAGGGTTTTGATCTCAAGTCGATGGGCCATAATTCACCGGACTATATCCATACACTAGCTGAAGCTTTCAAACTCAGCTTCGCGGACCGAGAAGCCTACTATGGCGATCCGACCCATGTCGATGTACCGATGGAAGCCTTGCTTTCGGACGAATATGCAGCTGAGCGGCGTAAACTCATTCGCAAGGACGAAGCCTGGCCCGATTTGCCCCCAGCCGGTGAGTTCCCGGGATACACGCCATCGCCCTCCGTGCGCACTCTAGCCGCCGGAAGCCCACCTGCTCCGACCGATACGTCCTATGTCGGTATCGTCGACAAACACGGCAATGCGTTCTCCTCTAACCCTTCCGACGTGACGTTCGAATCACCGGTCATTCCCGGCACCGGCCTCTGCCCGTCTGCACGTGGTTCGCAAAGCTGGGCAGTTCGTGGTCACGCCTCCGCTCTTGGTCCTGGGAAACGCCCACGCCTGACACCAAACCCTGCCTTGGCCATACGTCCCGGCAAGTCAGTCATGCCGTTCGGTACCCCCGGTGGCGATAATCAGAACCAGGCGAATGTGCAGGTGATGCTGAATATGGAATTATTCGGCATGAACCCGCAGGAGGCTGCGGAAGCGCCGCGTTTCATGACCCACAGTCAGCCGAACTCATTTTCTCCGCACGAAGCCTATCCAGGTAAATTGACCATGGAAGGTCGCATAGACGAGGCGACAGGAGAGGAATTGGCGCGGCGCGGCCACGATGTGGAGCGTATGGCCGATATGACCTGGAAAACCGCAGGCGTTTGTCTGGTGCGCAAAGACCTAAAGACCGGTATCATCGATAGCGGTGCTGACCCGCGCCGCCCCTCCCGCGCGATGGGGAGATAGGTTCAATCCGCTGACGAAGTAGTGTAGAAGCGGCGCAATTGGTCTTTTAATTTTCTGAAGTCATCTTGCACCGCGATTAAGGCCGGCACCACGAACAGCACCAGCAGTGTGGTAAACAGCAGCCCGAAGATCATTGTCAACGCCATCGGGATCAAGAATTGCGCCTGTAGGCTGCGTTCAAACATGAGCGGCAAGAGACCGCCAATGGTCGTCGCAGAAGTCAGGATAACGGCGCGCAAACGATCGCAGGCTCCATCTATAATGGCCTGAGTACGGGATTCACCCGCCGTCAATCGTTCATCGATGGTGCTGACAAGAATGATCGAATCGTTGACCACAATACCCGACAATCCGATGAGCGCGATCATGCTGAGGATCGTGAGATCAAAACCTAACAAGTAGTGGCCGAATGCTGCCCCAACGAAGCCTAGAGGAATAATCGACATGACGACGATGGGTCTGGTGTAACTAGCAAAAACCCATGCGAGGATTATGTAGATTGCTGAGAGACCGATCATCGCGCCCAGCTTCATATCGGCCAGTGTTGTCGCCTGCTCTTCCGCCTTCCCGGCGTATTTGACCCTCAAACCGTGTTTCCGGACGATTTCCTTGATGCCGTCTTCGGCCAAAGCATCGAGGATCTTACCGGTCGATGTCACGCCTTTATCTAGTTCTGCGGTTACCGCTACCTGCCGAATGCCGTCCTCGCGGCGAATGCGTGAAAACCCGCGTGTTTCTCGAGTGCTAACGATTTCGGAGAGAGCGACTTCCGCGCCCGCATTACCGCGCAAATGCAGCTCGCCCAGAGCGCCTGCCCCGATCACATCACGGGGGAATTGCACGCGAACCGTAACCTCCTCATCGCCGCGCGGAAAGCGTTTGGCTATGGCGCCCTCGAACGCGCTCCGGACTTGGCGCCCGACCGACTGCGTGGTGAAGCCCATGGCCCGCCCGTCCGGTGTAACCTCAATGATCGCTTCGAGCTTTCCGTAAGGCAGATCGTCTTCAATGGAGCTGACGCCCGGATACCGTTTCAGCAGTGTTTGCACCTCCAAGGAGGCCATTTTCAACGCTGTGATGTCTTTACCCGAAAGGCGCACATCGACGTCCCGGCCCGGAGGGCCACCCTGTGCCGGCAGGATCGTGAGCGTATCCATTCCCGCAACCGGGCGAACCTCCGCGTGCCAAGCGTCCATCAATGCGTCCGTGCGAACGTCGCGCTCGTCCGATGCTTGCAGCTCGACAGTGACGCCGCCGATATGATCACCAGAAACCGGGGCTGCACTCGGTCGTCCGACCTCCGATCCTAATTTTAACAACGACATGCGAACGAGACCGTCTTCACCGCCGTTCAAGCGTTTCGCGGATGCAAGGAGCGAGCGCTCCAATTCGGAGAGCATGGCAATGGTCTGCGCCTTCGGCGTACCGGCGACCATTTGCACATTCGCGAAAACTTTATCAGCCTCAGGGGATGGGAAGAAAACAAAGCCGACCCTGCCACCGATCATCAATCCGACACTTAGGATCAAAGCCGCAAGTGCGATCGCCAAAGTGGAATAGCGCGAGGCGACGGCATGGGTGACGAGCGGCCGAAACATCCCCTCCTTAAAACGATTGAAGCCATTGTCTAACTTTACCCGCAAAGCCCACTTACCGGCTTTCTTTCGTTGTTTGAGAGCGCCCCGCATATGGCCCGGCAAGACAAAGAAACATTCAAACAAACTGGCCGCGATCACCGCTATGATCACAAAAGGAATACCGCGAATTATCTGGCCAATGATGTCGGAAATGATGAGTAGCGGCGTGAAAGCCGCGATCGTCGTCAGGGAGGCGGACAGCACAGGGGCGGCCATTCGCCTTGCCCCCTCGATCGCCGCATCCATAGATGATAACCCTTCGCGCGACTTGGTCTCCACGTGTTCACCAACGACAATCGCATCATCGACCACGATTCCAAGTGCCATGATAATGCCGAACAGGCTTAGCATATTGATGGTCTGACCGCTCATCAGCATGAACAGCATCGTCGCCATCAAGGCCACCGGAATGCCCGCCGCCACCCAAAACGCGACAGGGGCATTCAAGAAGACGAACAACACAACGATCACCAGGATCAACCCGCTGAAACCATTCTTCAGCAAAAGATCGATACGGCCCTTAATCAACCGTGCCTGGATGTCGTATTGCTCGAGCTTGATCGAAGGCGGCAAGGTCGGACGAATTTCGTCGATATAGTCAGATGCCGTGACCGCTAACTCCAACGCATCCGCGTTAACGGCTCGCTGTACATATATCTCGATCGCTGGATAACCGTTGCGGCGGACTTCTTTGCCCCCTTCGTCGAAATTTTCGCTGATTGATGCAATATCGCGCAGATATATCTTCTGTCCGTTCTGCAAGGCTCGGACTTCGACACCACCCATGCCTTCAGCAGTTTTTAGTAATCCGAGGCTTCTGATCTGCATTTCCATCGCACCGGACGTGTCGCCGGAGGGCACGTCCTGCGACGTCTCTCTAATACGGTCCGAGATGTTCTGTAGCGTTAGATCGAGTTCCAGAAGCGTCTCCGGTGCAATCTCAACCCAAATTTCCTCATCCCGCGCGCCAAACAAGTCGACCTGATCGATCCCCCGATCAAGCAATCCATCGCGAATGCGTTTCGCGACCTGCTTCAGGGAAGACTCGGGAACGGGGCCGGACAATACCAATCGGCTAATCGAGTCATAGCGCACGATTTTACGGACTTCTGGTTGCTCTGAATCATCCGGCAGTGTGGTAACGGTAGATACCGCCGTCTCTACATCCGAGAGTGCGGACTGCATGTCGGTTCCGGCGTTGAATTCGACCAAGATCGTCGCCCGTCCCTCGAGAGAGCTGGATCGAACCCGCTTTACACTGTCAAGAAACCGGACCTCCGGTTCTATGGCTTGGACGATATTTGAATCGACGTCTTCCGCACTGGCCCCCGGCCATTCGACCGAGACCGATACGATATCAATCCCGAAATCCGGGAAAAACTGCGTATTCATTTTATTAAGAGCAAAAAAACCGCTGATGATCATAATCAACATCAACAAATTCGCCGCCGTCGGATGCCGGGCGAAGACCCCGATCAGCCCGCCAGTGCTCATTGTATTTGCACCTTCAATCCGGGAGCGACCTCAGGCAGACGCGTAGTCGCGATCATTTCACCCGCTTGGAAGGCGCCGGAAACGAGCAGAGAGCCGCCGTTTTGAAATTCGATCTGCACATTACGCATCTCAAGTCGCCCGTCTTTGACGACATAGACACTTTTATGTCCGTACACCGCTGACGTCGGCACCCGAACGACGCGCTCGAAAACACGGTCAGTGATATAAACTTCGACGAATGCACCGGGGCGCAGGATGGTTTCGGCCCCGCCAGTCTTGATTTTGGCGTAAAGATTAACACCGCCGGTCGTCGCATCGACTTCGCTGCCGACCCGGTCAATATATGCCGAATACGGCTCTCCGCCGGCTCGGCCACGCCAAACGATTTCAGCCGGTCTTTCCTTGTAGCCGCCTCCTGCCATCAAGCGTCGAAACTGCGTCCGACTGATGTGGAATTTCGCTTCGAGCCGATTGGCGTCGATTAATCGCGCAACACTGTCACCGACATTAAGCCATTTTCCCTCAGCCGTCTCTACCGAAAAGACAAACCCATCTGACGGTGAGACGATTCGCGTCTCCTCGAGGTCCCGTTGCGCGAGAGATACCGCCACTTCCAGCCGATCAATCGCGGCCATTTGCTGTTCAATGGAGGCCTTGAGCTGCTGAATGCCTTGGCGCCGGTCAATTTGCCGCTGCGCCGCCTCACTAAGCGCGAGACGTGCGTCATCCGACGATTTGACAGTACCTGCACCCGAGCCTCGCAGTTTGGCCCGTCGGTCGGCATTCTTACGCCGCAAGGCGAGTTGTGCCTTGTCTTCCTTCAGCAGCTCGACGCCACCGGCGAGTTCCGCTTTCAATTCCTTTAATCGTCCTCGAGCCTCGGTCATTTCCGCTTTCCGCTGGTGCAAGGTCGCCTTGTAATCGAATGGGTCCAGATCGGCGATTACCTCGCCTTCACGCACGACCCCGCCTTCGACCAGATTCGGACTGGCTTGGACGATTTTGCCGGAAACTTGCGGGCGTAAATCGACGGTCCGACCGGAGACGATTTCACCAAATAGTTTGATGTTCGGCTGAATATTCTCGACGATCGCCGGGATCGCGGCGATGCTCCAAATTCTCTCCGTTAGGGGTTGCGCGGCAACCCTCGGCTTCGTTGCCTTTAAATACCCCGCAACCGCAACCGCGATCGCGAGGACCCCAAGCGGGATAGCTAATTTTGCAACTTTACGCAGCATTTCACCCTTCGTCTTCTAACCCTAGCATGGCCAGCGCCACGCCGGTCACCGTATCCACTAACTGTGCCATGTTCTCGCCATTGAAGTTCATCCAATTGAGCCGCGCCAAAATCAAACCACGGGCAGCGCCAAACGCCATACATTGTCCAATCAAACAGCATGTGAGTAACAATGTCTCTGGGTCTTCCGCATCCTTTCCGGTCGCGGCCGCAACAAGACCGGCAACCGCGTCGTGCATCGGGTTAACTCGGTGCTCAAGTAGTATGGCGAACCCATCGGTCGGTTGATGATATTCACGTAGCATCAAGCCCATCTGCCATTGCATCGGCCCCTCGTTCAATACGCCGTTGAGGAGGGTTTTGATCAACCAGCGGGTCAATTCGATCAGGGCCTTACGGTCCCCGTTTGCCGCCGCTAAGCTCTCGCGGATATGTGCGGCGGTCGGCTGGAAGAAGGGGTTGGTGTCTTCAATCAATTGGTTGAAGACCGCGCGGTACAAGCCTTTTTTGCCCCGGAAATAATAAGCAATCGCGGAGACATTGACGTTGGCTTCCTTCGCCAACTCGCGGGTCGATACACCAGTAAAACCGCGCTCAGCAAACAATTGGCCTGCCGACGACAGAATACGGCCACGGCTTTCGTCACCGCCCGGACGTCCTCTCAGCCGTTTATTTGGTTTCTTTTTAGTTACGGGTTTTGAATTTCGCATTTTGTAATTTTCAATAAATCAAACGTTTGATTGAGGAATAATATTGCCCAAAAGCGGTTACAAGATAATTTCCAAAAATTATTTCCTTAACCGCACTTCCATCTTGCAAGGAATAAAGAACCGGCACAAACTCAAGGCATTATTACACGTGCCAGATTGTTCCAAAATGCGGCAAAATTACTCCATCATAAGCCTCGCGCGGAATGCGCTCAGTTTTCATAAAAACTGGGAGAAAGCTTGGCGCAGCCCAGACCCTAAGCCGGAATACGATGCCGTTATCGTTGGTGCAGGCGGACACGGCCTGGCGACCGCTTATTACATGGCGAAAGAACACGGTCTCACGAATATTGCGGTGCTCGAAAAAGGCTGGCTTGGCGGCGGCAACACGGGCCGTAACACGACTATCGTCCGGGCGAACTATCTGCAGGATGAAAGCACCGGTATTTACGCCCACGCTCTCAGTATGTGGCCGAAACTCACCAAGGAATTAAACTATAATGTCATGTTCAGCCCGCGTGGGGTGATCCACATGGCTCATACCGAAGGTGACCTAAAGGAAATTGCCCGCCGACATAATGCAAACCGGCTGCAGGGTGTAGAACTTGAGTTCCTAACTCCGCAGCAAGTGAAGAAATTCTGCCCAATTATCAACACTTCCCACGATGTTCGTTATCCGGTGTTGGGCGCCAGCCTGCAACGGAAAGCCGGTGTCGCTCGGCATGACGCGGTGGCGTGGGGCTATGCGCGGGGAGCAGACGCGCTTGGTGTCGACATCATTCAAAACTGTGAAGTAACCGGATTTGACATCGAGAATGGCGAAGTTAGGGGTGTTTGCACAACGCGGGGCAATATAAAGACAGAGAAAGTAGGTTGCGTGACAGCCGGACACTCCTCCGTCATGGCGGAGATGGCGGGTTTACGCCTGCCCGTTGAAAGCCATCCCTTGCAGGCTCTTGTCTCCGAGCCGCTGAAGCCAATCATGAACACGGTCCTCATGTCGAACACGGTTCATGTCTATCTTAGCCAATCAGATAAAGGTGAATTGGTCATTGGTGCCGGCGCGGACCTCTTCAATTCATATGCGCAGCGCGGGGCTTTCAATGTCATCGAACATCAAATGGGCGCACTGACCGAACTTTTCCCGATCTTCAGCCGCATTCGTATGATGCGCAGCTGGGCCGGTATCGTAGATATTTGTCCGGATGCAAGCCCACTCATCACCAAAACACCGATTAAGGGGCTCTATTTCAATTGTGGTTGGGGTACCGGTGGGTTCAAGGCAACACCGGGATCCGGCCACGTTTTCGCACACACCATCGCACGCGATGAACCCCATACCATTGCAGCCCCCTTCGCGTTGTCACGCTTCAGCAGCGGCCGTCTCATCGACGAGAATATCGCCGCTGCGGTAGCTCACTAGCCATGCTTATTATCAATTGCCCCTATTGTGGCGAGCGCGACGAGCATGAATTTCACTACGGTGGTGAGGCCCATATTGCTCGCCCGACAGAACCCGAGGCACTGTCCGACGATGAATGGGCGGACTATGTCTTCAAGCGCAGCAATCCGAAAGGATGGCATTATGAGCGCTGGCAGCATGAGGCCGGATGCGGGAGATGGTTCAATGCCGTCCGGCACACGGTTACGCACCAATTCTATGCGACTTATAAGGTTGAAGACGAAAAACCGGAATTACCCGAATGAGTCAAACTTTTCGCATCGCATCGGGTGGACGTATCGACCGGGAGGCCCGCGTCTACTTTACGTTCGACGGTAAATCTTATTCCGGATATCAAGGCGACACATTGGCGTCCGCTTTGCTCGCCCATGGTGTTCATCTGATAGGGCGCAGTTTTAAGTATCACCGCCCGCGCGGTATTCTCTCTTCCGGATCCGAGGAGCCGAATGCGCTGGTCACCATCGGCATCGGCGGACGTGCGACCCCTAATCTACGCGCGACACAGGTCGAACTTTACGATGGGCTTGTCGCCGAGAGTCAAAACCGCTGGCCGAGCCTTCAATTTGATGCCCATGCAGTCTTCAATGTATTCTCACGCCTCCTTCCCGCCGGATTTTACTATAAGACATTCAAGTGGCCGGCATCGCTGTGGACGACATATGAGCATTTTATCCGCGGCGCCGCCGGTATGGGCAAGGCACCAGACGAAGGCGACCCGGACCGCTATGACAAGATGCACCGCCACTGCGACGTGTTGGTGGTCGGTGCGGGGCCCGCTGGTCTTGCGGCGGCACTCGCTGCGGCTCGGACAGGTGCACGCGTTATTCTAGCGGACGAAGATTCGGAGTTGGGCGGCAATCTGCTTTCAAGTCATGAGCGCATTGACGGGATCGAGGCGTCGGAATGGCTTGAAGCCGCGCGCGCCGAGCTAGCCTCCATACCCGAAGTGACGCTGCTACCGAGAACAACAGTATTCGGATATTACGACCACAACCATCTGACTGCACTGGAACGCATCACCGACCACCTAGCCGCCGCGCCGATAGAGATGCCACGCCAGCGCCTCTGGAGTTTTCGGGCCAAACAGGTCGTGCTGGCGACGGGCGCCATCGAACGTTCTTTGGTGTTCCGAGATAATGACCGCCCCGGCACGATGCTGGCGGGCGCCGCTCACGACTATATACGGCGTTACGGGGTCAAGGTGGGACAACGCGCAGTGGTTTTTACCAGCAACGACACGGCATACCGCTCTGCTATCGCGCTCGCGGTCGAAGGTGTTGAAGTTTCTGTTTTGGATACACGGGCAGAAGTTTTGGGAATTATACCCCAATTGGCACGTAAGGAAGGTATCGAAGTCGCCCTCGGACAAGCCATTACCTCCACCTATGGCAAGAATAGGATCGAGGCGGTCGACACCATGTCGTTGAGCGATGACGGCATGACGGTGACGGGCTCGCCCCGTCGCATCGATTGTGACTCCGTGTTGATGTCTGGGGGATGGAGCCCGACAGTGCATCTTTACTCGCAATCCCAAGGGAAACTATCTTACAACTCGGAAATTGGCGCTTTCGTGCCAGGAAAAGCCGCGCAAAAGCAACGCTCGGCCGGTGCCTGTAATGGTGCATTCGATCTCAGCCGTTGTCTCGAAGAAGGCTGGTATGCCGGTATGGAAGCGGCTGCGGATACCGGATTCGACAAGACCACCGGCACTCATCCGGTCGCGGAAAAAATAGAGACCGGGTCATCGCGTAACTTATGGCTGGTGCCGTCGACAGAACCAATCGGGCAAGGCGGGAAACATTTCGTCGACTTTCAAAATGATTCCACTGCCGCCGATATTCAGCTCGCAGCGCGCGAAGGTTTTGTGTCGATCGAACATATGAAACGCTACACCACGACCGGCATGGGGACCGATCAAGGTAAGGTCGGCAACATCAACGGCCTCGCGATCTTGGCGCAAGCGGTGGAGAAAGAAGTGGCTGAAGTCGGCGTGACGACTTTCCGATCGCCTTATACTCCGGTTACTTTTGGCGCCATGGCCGGGCCCGATGTCGGCGCGACATTAGCGGACCCGCTGCGCAAAACACCAATGGATGCGTGGCATGGACGTGCAGGTGCCGAGTTCGAGTTGGTTAGCCAATGGCGGCGGCCCTTTTATTATCCGAAACCGGGCGAAGGGAAATGGGACGCGGTTCACAGAGAAATCCATGCCGTCCGAAATGCAGTCGGTATTCTGGATGCGACGACGCTCGGGAAAATCGACATCCAGGGCCCCGATGCGGCGAAGCTTCTCAATTGGGTTTATACCAACAAATGGGACCTTCTGAAGGTGGGTCGATGCCGTTACGGTTTGATGTGCGGTGAAGACGGTATGATTTTTGACGATGGCGTTACGGCGCGTCTCGGCGAAAACCACTACTTGATGCACACGACAACCAGCAATGCGGCCCATGTGCTGAGTTGGCTTGAGGAATGGCTGCAAACTGAATGGCCGGAGATGCAGGTCTTCTGCGCTTCCGTCACGGAGCAATACGCAACGGTTAACCTCGCTGGCCCGAACGCCCGCGCGCTCTTGGCCTTGCTGACCGAGATGGATATCTCGCCCGAAGCCTTTCCCTTCATGACATGGCGCGAAGGAACCGTCGCTGGTCTGCCGGCCCGAGTTTTCCGGGTAAGTTTCACGGGCGAGCTAAGTTACGAAATCAATGTTTCGGCGAGCTACGGCATGGACCTTTGGAATGCCTGTGTGACCGCTGGTGAGAAATTTGGACTTGCGCCATTCGGGACGGAAGCATTGCACGTGCTGCGCGCAGAAAAGGGTTACATCGCAGTCGGTCAGGACACCGACGGCACAGTGACACCAGACGATCTCGGCATGGGCGGTTTAGTCTCAGAGAAAAAGGACTTCCTCGGCAAGCGATCCCTCTCGCGTGCTGACATGACCGTTCCGGAACGCCGCCAGCTTGTCGGATTGTTGACGACGGACGCCCAAGAGCTGCTACCCGAGGGTGCGCATATCGTGGAGCGCGTTTTGCCGAAACCACCGATGAAGACACTCGGCCACGTCACATCCAGCTACTTCAGCCCGACACTCGGCCGATCTATCGCGCTCGCCATGCTGGAAAACGGCCGAGCGAAATTGGGTGAACCAGTCCGCCTTCCCCTAGAGGATGGCCGAACGGTCACGGCAACCGTCACCAGCCCGGTTTTCTTCGATCCGGAAGGAAAGCGCCTCCATGGCTAATCCCACACAACGCCAGGGCCCGCTCGATCACCTCGGCCTCGCCGCGCGTGCCCAAACAGGGAATGAAAACGGCGTCCATCTTACGGTCTTACCGGTGCCGCAAATCATCGAATTGCGTGGTACCTGGAGCGACACGTTCGCCAGTGCTGTCCAACAAGTACTTGGAGTGAACATCCCGTTGGAATCTCCCGGCACGACAAAGAGTGATGCCCTCATCGTGTTTTGGATGGGGCCGGATCGCTGGTGGCTCATCGGTTGCGACGCCGCTCTGCCACCTGCAAACGAACTCCGCCAAAAGCTCGCAGCCTTTCACGCGGCGGTGGTAGAGGTTGGTGATGCTTTTGCTGCTGTTGAGGTCGCCGGACCAAAATCACGCGACGTGCTCGCCAAAGGCTGCACAATCGACCTGCATCCACGAGCATTTAAGACCGGCTCCGTCGTTCAAACCAATTTGGCCAAGGCACAGATCGCGCTATATCAGATAGACGAAACAACATATCGGATATTCGCCCGTCGGTCCTTTGCAGAGTATCTTTGGACCTGGCTCGAAGATGCCGGAATGGAGTACGGCGTTTCCATCGAAACCGTCTGATCAAGACTGCTCACCTTTCACGAAACGGGATACAGCCATGTTCTATGAACCTGGGAAGACCGATCACGGCTTATCGAAGAATCCTTTCAACAGCCTGGTCATTCCACGCCCCATCGGCTGGATCACTTCCGTCGACACTGCCGGAATCGTAAATCTAGCACCCTACAGCTTCTTCAACGCCGTCTCCTATCGCCCGCCGATGGTGATGTTCTCCGCCAGTCGCGGAAGTTCGTCGCCCGACGACGATCACAAGGATTCTCAGCGCAATATCGAAGAGACCGGCGAATTCGTCTGCAACATCACCACCTGGGAGACCCGCGAGGCGATGAACGCGACAGCGGCGAACGTTGGCAAGGACGTCGATGAACTGGCGCTGGCCGGGCTCACTGCGGAAGCATCCGTAACGGTAAAGCCCCCGCGCGTCGCAGAAGTGCCGGTGCATCTCGAGTGCAATTTCATCAAGACGGTTGAGCTTCCGGGAGACGGCCCGGACGACGTCTATTGCGTTATTTTCGGACAAGTCGTCGGCATTCATATCAAGGACGATTTCATCACCAAGGATGGCCAGGTCGACGTCGGCAAGATGCTACCAATTGCCCGACTTGGATATCAGGACTATGCAGTCGTGAATTCTGACACAATCTTTTCTATGCAGCGTCCCGAATAAACGACGGCGCACCAAAACAATAACGATCTAGGGAACCTTACGGGCATGTCCGATCTCCTCAAAAGTGCTGAAACACTCAACGCAATGTTCTGGCCACGGGCTTGCGCCGTTCTCGGCGCCTCCGACAATCCGAGTAAAATCGGCGGTATTCCCGTCCGGTTCTTCAAAGAATACGGCTACGAAGGCGACTTCTATCCGATCAACCCAACCCGCGACACGGTCCAAGGACTGCCCGCTTTCCCCAGTATTGAGGATGTCGATGGCCCGGTCGATATGGCGATCATGGCGGTGCCTGAGCATTTGGCGCTAGAGACCGCCGAGGCCTGTGCCCGAAAGGGTGTAAAGGCGTTGGTCACGTTGACGTCCGGTTTTGCCGAAGCGGGCGAACAAGGTATCGCAAATCAAGCCCGCCTCAAGAAGATCGGCAAGGACGCCGGAATGCGTATTATCGGGCCGAACTGTCTCGGATACTTCAACCCGAAGAACCACATCTATGCGACTTTTTCGACCAGCTTCACTCACGGTATGCCCAAGGTCGGCAATGTCGGCATGGTCAGCCAATCCGGCGCCTTCGGCTCGCACTGCTTCGTGCTTGGCCGCGAGAAGGGCATCGGGTTCTCCTATTGGGTGACGACAGGCAACGAAGTCGATGTTGACGTCGCCGAATGCATCGCCTTCATGTCGCAAGACCCGGGCACTGACGTCATCTGTGCCTATATCGAAGGCTGCAAGGACGGCGCACGCCTGGAGGAAGCCCTGCGCCTCGCCTACGAAGCGCGGAAGCCGGTGCTGATCCAAAAGGTCGGGCGCTCTGACGTCGGCACCCAGGCAGCTGCCTCTCACACAGCGTCTCTCACCGGTGCCGATCAAGTCTATGACGCGGTGTTCGAGCGTTATAACGCCTATCGCTGCCTCACGGTCGACGAATTGATCGACATCACCCACGCGGCGAGCAACGGCGTGCTGCCGAAAGGCCGCAACGTCGCGGTCGGATCGATCTCCGGTGGTGCCGCCGTCATGATGGCAGACGCGGCCTCCGATGCGGGGCTGGAAATGGAACCTCTGCCTGATGCGGCACAGGCGAAACTAAAGGAACTCATTCCCTTCGCCGGCACGCGCAACCCGGTCGATTTCACGGCGATGGTCTATAACGACCTGTCGCTGATCACCAAAAACTTCGATGTTATCCTTGGCGAAGGCAATTACGACGCCGTCGTCGGATTCTTTGCTTTCCTGGCCTATTCAGAAAAATTGTCGGAATCGATTATCGAAGCCTTGAAGCCAATACGCGAGAAATATCCGGACGCACTGATCCTCATGTCGGTCACGGGGCCGAAACACGTTCTCGACAAATTCGAGGACGCGGGCTTCCCATGTATCGCGGAGCCGTATCGCGCGCTTGAGGTCGTGGCGGCCCTCGCCAAGATCGAGGAAGGTTTTCAGAAGGGCCTACCGTCAATCGAAGGAATGCCAGAAGCGCCAACCCTCATGCCCGGCAAGTATAACGAGATGGAAGCCAAGGCAATGCTTGCCGAGGCAGGCGTGCCGAGCGCCCAAGAAAAACTCACCAACAGTGCCGATGACGCCGCTAGCGCAGCGTCTGAGATCGGCTATCCCGTTGTAATGAAGATCGTTTCTCCCGATATCCTGCATAAGACGGAGATCGGCGGCGTGGCCCTCGGCCTTGCCGATGACGGGGCGGTAATATCTGCCTATAACGAGATCATGGAGCGGGCAAAAGTTGCCTATCCCAACGCCAGGATCGACGGCATTATGGTTGGCCGCATGCTCACCAACGGCACAGAAATGATTCTCGGCGTGCAAAGCGATGTGGTCTTCGGCCCGGTCGTGATGGCGGGTCTCGGCGGTATCTTTACTGAAGTCCTGAAAGACGTGACCTTCATGCGCGCGCCCTTCGGCAAGCGTGAAGCCATGGAAATGATCGACCGCTTGAAAGGTTCCGCCATTCTCAAAGGCGCGCGCGGCACACAAAAAGCCGACATCGAAGCGGTTGCGGAAGCTATCGCCCGCGTCTCCGTCTTCGCCGACAAAAACGCCAACGTGCTCGACAGCATCGACGTCAACCCCCTGCTAGTCCTACCCGAAGGCGAAGGGGCGGTGGCACTCGACGGGTTGATCGTCACGAAGGAGTAATCCTTGCCCTCACACCCCATACGCTATCTCAACGCGGCGGCTCTCGACGGGCTCTGCCTTGGGATGGGCGAGATTGTCGATATTCTGGAAGAGCTTTTCCGGGAGAAGGCAGAGGGCGAGTTGTTCATGCCGCCGAAGATATTCTTCCATCGGCACGGGCCGCGCTTTTATAGCGCCATGGCAAGCGCTGCCCCGGCGCTAGGTTTTGCCGGGTGCAAGTGGCAGAGCGGTGATCCGGACAATCCGGCACGCGATCTGCCTTATATCCAAGGGCTCTATATCCTGACCGAGGACGCTACCGGGCAGATGGTGGCGCTGATGGATGCAAAGTGGATCACGGGGCGGCGGACGGCGGCGGCCTCCGCACTGGTTGCCCGTCATCTTGCGAAGGCCCGGGACGCCACGCTCGCTATTCTCGGATGTGGGTTACAGGGTCGCGCTCATCTCGAGGCGATCAAGGGCGAGGTCCCTTCCCTGTCACACTGCCGAGCATACGATATCGTTCCAGAGCGCCAGGCCCTCTATGTCGAAGAAATGAACAGCCAATACGGCATGATCGTCGAGGGTGCTACCGATGCGGAAGCCGCCGTACGTGGTGCTGATATCATCGTCACCGGCGGGCCGATCAGCGAGAAACGCACGCCAACATTGATCCCGGATTGGGTGTCGCCTGGGGCACTGCTGATCACCATTGACTACGATTCCTATGTGACCGATGCCTGCATCACCAACATGGACCTGGTTCTGACCGACGATCGCGGGCAGATCGAAGACGCCCGGATCAATGAGGGAAAATTTCCCGGTGTCTCCCGCATCGATGCCGACAACGCGGAATTGATCGCGCATGGGAAAGGCCGCCGTGAGGACGACACTCAACGCGTCCTCGCCTTCAACCTTGGTATCGCCTTGGAAGACGTGGCTACAGCGGCGGAGATTTATCGGCGAGCAGAAGCTACTGATGCCGGTGTTGTGCTGGAAGCCTAGCGATCCTCGTCGTCGTAGAGAATGCGTTCCGCCGCACCGTCCAGATCATCGAACTGACCTGAACGCAATGCCCAGAGAAAGGCCGCAAGACAGTGTAATCCCAGAAGCAACGCTGCCGGGGTTGCTC
>CAJWTF010000031.1 GCA_913046825.1 uncultured Rickettsiales bacterium
CCAATTCTCGTTCGGCTGGCTATAATTGTGAAAAACACGGCGGCCGCCAATTGGCTGTTTGGCACCACGACCGAAACTTCGTCCATCGTTATCAGTCGCGCGGCACGCCAATTGATTTCCACGACCTTGCCTGGCCGCTCATCATCGAACTTAATCCAATCACCAATCTGGAGTGGCCGTTCGATGCCAAGCGCAATTCGTGTAAAGACATCAGCAATCAAGTTCCGAAGCGCGAAACCAATGACCGCGATAATGATACCGGAGGTAGTCGAGAAACCCGCAATTGGCACGTCGTAGACAACAGCTAACAGGGTGATCGCCGTGGTAATCCAAATTGCCATTCCCGCCAGCCGGGTCAGCGATTTCGGTACCGGCACGCTACTTCGCCGCTGCACTCGGTTGTTCCATACAAAGACGGTCATTAGACAATCAACGGCATAGCCAAAAACGATCCAAAATGCCGTCCCGACCACGGTGCCTAATGTCGCGGCGAGCTCAATAATTAACGAGGCTCCGGCCATGTCTGATCAAGAACCAGTAACAAGACGGCAAGCGTAACAGATGTCCAAACCGGCATCGGTGGACGCGAGACACTGTTGTCGGCTGCTCCCGGTCGGCTCAAAGCGTCACCCCGCCATCCACGACAAAGGCGGTGCCAGTCGCATAAGCAGATTCGTCACTCGCCAGATACACGGCCATAGCCGCGATCTCTTCCGGTGTGCCCAATCGGCCCATCGGCTGGCGCGCGATGAAATTCCGGCGCGCCAGTTCCGGGTCATCGAACGCCGCGATACGAGCTTCCAAGGACGGGCTCTCGACAGTGCCCGGACAAATACAGTTGCACCGGATACCCTCCGCCACATAATCCGCCGCCACGGATTTCGTCAGCCCGATCACGGCCGCCTTGCTGGCGCCATATACGAAACGGAAAGGCAACCCGCGCAAGGACGAGGCCACCGACGCCATATTGATGATCGAACCACCACCAGATTCCAGCATCGCTGGTAAAAAGGCCCGAATGGTCCGGTACATCGATTTGACATTCAGGTCGAAGGAGAAATCCCAATCTTCATCCGTCACATCCAATATGCTGCCGTTATGTACAAAACCCGCGATGTTGCACAATACGTCCACTCTGCCCAAGGTCACGGCCAGTTCATTGACGGCCGCCGCATCGGTCACGTCTAAAATACGCGTGGTAATGCCTTCATGAGATCGAAGTACTGCGAGTTCTTCGCCGTCTAGGTCCGTCGCCATCACCGTCGCGCCCTCAGACGCGAAGCGTTCTGCGATGGCCTTGCCAATGCCGCGCGCGGCAGCCGTTACAAGCACAGATTTACCTTGGAGTCTTTCCGTCACGCCATCCCTCCTTGAGGGTCTCCAACCCCTCCGAATCGCATTACCCGCCAACAGTTGACCATATGAATTCCAAGCCGGGCAAGAAACACCGGTTCGGTGGCGCTGATGATTCGAAAACACATCTCGAAGACTTGCACGGCCTCTATCTTGCCGCGAATTGTAGCACCGGATATTTGCCGCAAGCTGACATCCGACACCAACGCCGCCGTAGAGCCGCCGAATAGGATACGGGTCCGAAATTTCGTCACGCCATTTTCTTTCATATCGTCTCTTTCTCGTTACAATGTCAGGAGAGGTAGAGCGCAAACCGTAATTGAGCATGCAGGACCCCAAACCGACAAGCGGTGCTCGCAATCCGATGGCGGATGAGTTGCATCACAGGTCCCGAGACTCCATGTTCAGGCTCGTGCGGAATTCTCTCACGATTTGTCTTTAATTTCCCGGTATTCCCCTGCATGGGTCGAGTCGCGAAAGTTTTTAGAATCCTACTGAAATTATGCGTCAGCGGATTGTTGCTGATGGGTCTTGCATGGGCACTCCTTTTTCTTGTCCTGGCCCCCGACCTCCCGGACACCAGCGGCCTATTCCACAATTCCATCAATCCGGAGGTCATCATTCTCGCCCGTGACGGCAGTGCATTGTCGAGGACCGGAGGTAACGCCAAAATTGTCGCGGTGGAGGAGCTTCCCATCCATCTGCCGCAAGCGGTGTTGGCAACCGAGGATCGGCGGTTCTACCGCCATTTTGGAATGGATGTGATCGGCTTCGCGCGCGCATTGCTCGCGAACATCCGTGCGGAGCGCATAGTCCAGGGGGGCAGCACCATCACCCAGCAATTGGCGAAGAATCTATGGCTGACACCTGAGCGTTCCATCATCCGAAAATTAAAGGAACTGATGCTAGCTATTTGGCTGGAAGCGCGATTGGAGAAGCGGGAAATTCTGACACTCTATCTTAATCGCGTGTATCTCGGTGCCGGCAGTTTCGGTGTCGAGGCCGCATCAAGGCGGTATTTTGGAAAGTCCGCCCGGCACGTCACTTTGAGTGAAGCAGCGCTGTTGGCCGGGCTTCTCAAAGCACCATCGCGATACGCCCCGACGAATGATTTACCACGCGCGCGCCGTCGCGCTGCTGAGGTAATCGATAATATGGTAGAGGCCGGGTTTCTGAAAGAACGGCAGGCGACCGCAGCGAAGCGCGCACCGGCGCGGCTTGCCAAATCCGCGGTCTCTTCCGGCGATGGCAATGGATATTTCGTCGATTGGATCGAGACCCAGATCCCGCTTTTTGTTGGCCGCGTCGATGCGGGTCTCATCGTTGAGACGACCCTTGATCTGGCCACGCAAGGTTTTGCTGAGAGTTCGCTCGTGCAAACTTTGAAACGGCACGGAAAATCCAGGGCGGTCTCACAAGGGGCGGTCATTGCATTCGCGCCCGACGGTGCTGTCCAGGCGATGGTCGGCGGCCGATCCTATAAATTAAGCCAGTTCAATCGTGCCCTACAGGCAAGACGCCAACCCGGTTCTGCTTTCAAGGCGATCGTCTATCTCGCAGGCTTGGAAGAAGGCCTACGGCCGAACAGCACCTACAAAGACGCACCGATCAATATCGACGGATGGCGGCCAAAGAATTTCGACGGCAAATATGCCGGTAAGGTGACGATAGAACGAGCGCTCGCGAAATCGATCAATACCGTCGCCGTCAAAGTGGCGAAACGCGTCGGCCCAAAGAAAATTATCGCGACCGCCAGACGATTGGGCATTACGGCCCCGCTCTCAGCCGACCTCTCGTTGGCACTCGGGACGTCGGAAGTCAGCCTGTTTGAGATGTCGGCCGCGTATATACCGCTGGCGAACGGTGGGACCGGCGTCTTTCCTTATGGAATTGCTCGCATCCGTACGACCGACGGCCAAGTCTTGTATCAGCGTTCGGCCAACTCGCTCGGACGGCTGATCGAGTCCCAGCACGTCGGACAAATGAACCGCATGCTCTCTGCCGCGGTGACGGACGGCACCGGACGGCGCGCACGCCTGAAAGGCCGCGAAGTCGCCGGGAAGACCGGTACCAGCCAGGACTATAGAGACGGATGGTTTATCGGTTACTCAGCCGACATGGTCGCAGGTGTTTGGGTCGGCAATGACAATAATAAACCGACGAAGCGTGTGAGCGGTGGTCAATTACCGGCGACGATCTGGCAAAATTTCGTCTCTCGGGCGAATACCGGTCAGACCGCGCGGGCGCTACCGCGAGGCAAGACGGAGATCGAAGAGAGCTCGCCACCCACCGCAAGCATGGGCACTTTGTTGGATGAAATATCGAGCTTTTTTTCGAAAGCGGGGGCGCTAAAGGGAAGTGAAGATCCGGCGGATTTCGAGACAAAAGACTAGAAATAGCGGGGTCGGTAATTTTTGGCTTTGGTCAATCCCGACTTTTGGCCGTCCTTAGCAAGTATATGATGACCCAAATCGGAATGACGACAATAGCGCCCGTCAATATGTGGGTGACAGCCCAAGCGAAGAACTCGCCGCCGACCTCGATCAACCATTCAATCGTTGCCTGACCGCTCGCCAAGATGTTGCGCGGATCAACGTTCAAGGTCGACAATACCAGTCCAACGAGTAGACAGGCTATGATCAATTTTACGATCGTACTTACAGTGATTTTTGGCATCGACGGAGCGCCGCTTAGTTGGAAATACGAATAGGGTCGTTTTGCAGCATTCATCTCTGCACCGAGAATTCCGCCGCGTCCATAATCTTGCAATTGCGACCGCACTATCGGTGAGCTGCCGTCAAGATCTTTTCACCGTCTGGCCCGCGACCAATCGAACCTTGCGCGGCGCCATCATCCAGACTGCGCCAATAGAGACAAAAGAGATAGCAATCGCAAGCCACCACGCATAATCGTAACTGTTAGTCACATCGAAGATATAGCCGGCGACCCACGGCCCGATACCTGCACCGAGATTGGCGGCAATGCTGACAATGCCAAGAATTGCAGCAAACCGCGGCCCTTGGAATATATCTGCGGGCATGGCGCCGAACATCGCAGCGATCCCATAGCCAAGCATGCCTTGCGCCATCGCCATTCCATACATCAAATAGGGTGACGGTTGCGTCTTCATCAACAATAGGGTTGCGTAGCATATAACGTATCCCGAAAGGCTGAGTGTCCAGGCCCATTCCCGACCGATCCGGTCGGAGAGGTGTCCAAGCCCTATTTGACCGACGACACCGCTCATCACAACAACACCCAAGGCCAAAGCCACTTGGTCGTCACTGAATCCGAGCTCGATCAAATATTGGCTTTGATGAACTTGAACGGTGTACCAAGCGAACAGCCCGGTGCCCATCGTCACCGCGAGCCACCAAAATCGCGCGGTTCGCACGGCGAGGCGCGGGGTCCATTCGGTCTCCACCCACTCACGGTCGACAATCGCGTCGGGGCGTAATAGTAGATCCGCATCGCTTACATCGCTCTCCACGACATCGCCATCAGGCTCAAGCCCCAGCTCTTGTGGCCTTTGCCGTTGCAGGAGAAAATTCAGCGGCACCACCACTGCGATCAACAAACCCGCCATGGCCCAACACGATGCACGCCAGTCAAATGTCGTGATCAGCTGTTGAATCCACCAAAACATCACGATGCCGACGCAACCGACGCCTGAAAAAGCGATACCAACAGCTAGACCGCGCTTACGCTGGAACCAATTGGCCAGGAACATCGAATGGCCGATATAGCTGATGAAAATGCTGCCGCCGATAACCAAAACACCGAGCGTCAGATAGAAATGCCACAACGCGGTCGCCACGGTAGCCAGTAGCAATCCCGCCGCAACCAAAATCGCGCCGATAGGGATGGCGATCCGGGGACCAAAACGTCCCATCATTACCCCAACGAGGGGTGTCGCGAGCATCGAGACAATGAAGCCGATTGAAAATATCGAAGCGGTATCGCCGCGGCTCCATCCGAATTCATCCAAAATCGGTGGATATAGTAGGGAAAACGACGTCCGGGCATTCACGCCAATCCCCATGGTCACAAAGGCCACGGCTATAATCACCCAACCATAGAAAAACGGTAGGCGATGCGCGACGGATTGCGATTTCGGCGGCAGTGGAATTTTGGGCATGAAGGATCGGCGACAGAGTTTCAAACCGGAGAGTGCGCTATCCAATCCATCTGGGAAAGCGAAATCCTTCTATTACTTTGGCAAGGTCGTTCCCGAAACCCGATAAGACTTCGTCGGCGAACACATGAAGAAAAATTTATTCATGTTCGATGTGAAAGAGCAAAACCGGCTCCGCGCCACAACAAGACAATTTATCGACGAAAGCGAGGATTTCTTCTACCAGATGGAACGGTTTCTATATCTGGAACCGCGACCGCAGCATCTAAGCAAATGAGAACCTGTTTAATTTCATGCATTTGGTCCTCGCCTACAACGCCATTGCGCGCTCAAAAGCATCGCAACGCAATGCGGTGCCCTTGTTACGCACCTGTTTCGACATCGGCGGGCATTACGAATTCTACCAATCCGAAGGCCTCTCCCAAACTGTCTATAACTATATAGTCGGTGAAGTCACCATCGAACTCGCTCGTATGATCGACAAAGCGATTCCAGGGCAAATAATGGTCGGTGATTTCCTAGTCGACATGCCATACTTGGATACCGGTGAGCTGACCGAATTTACATCCATCGAGTTTATCGAAAGGACTCAAGAAACCGTAGCCAACCTCTGAGGTTTGGTGCTTTCTGACGATGAAATCGATTCCATCCAATGTTATCTCACTGGGCAACGCAGCAACTACGGCGCGTTTGATATCGGGCGCTACTTACTTCAAAACAAACACGGTTTGACCCGCTACATCTAAAACGCGAAGGTCACTATATATCGCCGCCAAGCAGCCCCGATTTATCTAGGTGTCCAGGATAACGACCTTGCCAAATTTCAAGCAAGTGACCCGAAGAATGCTAATTCGTCGGCGGCGGAATGACAGCTTCCGCATCCAAACACCTCTATGTGAAGCATGCTGCTTCACCACTGCGTCTATGCGTATAAGGGGCTCGATGATTTTAAATGCGCTGCGCCGCCAACCCATCACGATCCTTGGCCTTTCACTGGTTTTTCTACCCCTGGCCTCTTGCGGCGTCATCGACGATCGTCCAAGCCGAGATTCGATTGCTGCAGCCAACCAGATCGCGGTCGATATTTCGACCCACCGTGCCGCCACCGATCTCAGTACCGAACTCTCGAGCCCAGCATTGGCTACCTTTGCCCGTGTCTTCGACCGCGTCCGGCGCGATTACGTGCGACCGGTCGTCGATTCGCAGTTATTGGACGCGGCGCGAAAAGGGTTGCGAGACAAATATCCAAAACCGCAAGGCGTCGAGGATGATAAACTCGTCATGGCGGCGATTGACGGCATGTTGCAGTCATTGGACAATTACAGCTCTTATTTGGACCCACCGGAATTGAAAGCGATGCGCGATCGTTTGCGCGGCCAATTCGGCGGCCTGGGCATCCGAGTTCAAAAGCATGAGCGGGGTCTGCTAATCGTCTCTCCGATCGACGACACACCCGCCGATAAGGCTGACCTCAAGTCCGGCGACATCATTACCCACGCTGACGGAAAGGCGCTTGAAAAAATCCCTCTCCCCGCGGCCGTGCGTAGGTTACGTGGTGAAGTCGGTGCCGCCATCCAATTAACAATCGCGCGCGAAAACACGGACGCATTCGTAGTGACCGTCACCCGCGATATCATCAAAGTCGCGGGTGTCCGCTCACGAGTCGAAAAAAACGTCGGCTATATTCGCGTGAGCGCCTTCACCCGTCGCGTCAGCCGCCGTGTCGAGGCGGCGGTCGACGATATCCGCGCTCAGACGGGCCATAAACTGCGCGGATTCGTGTTGGATTTTCGAGACAATCCGGGCGGCCCTTTCGACGAAGCCGTATACATCTCTGACGCCTTTCTCGAGAGCGGCCGGATCGTCTCCACCAAGGGTCGAGATAGCCAAGAACATCACGACGCGGAACCCGGCGACCTCGCCAATGGATTGCCCATAGTCGTGCTGATCAATGGTGGTTCGGCCTCCGCGTCAGAAATCGTCGCCGGTGCATTGCATGACCACCGTCGGGCCGTGTTAGTGGGCAAGCGGAGCTTCGGCAAAGGAACCGTACAACGATTGATCCCACTAGGCGGCCACGATGCTCTGCGCCTGACCACGGCGATTTATCTGACGCCGTCCGGCAAGTCCGTTGACGGTGGGATCGAGCCAGACACGATTGCCGAATCCGACCCAGACCGCGAAGGGGACGAGCAACTCAACCGCGCTATCGAGATGGTCCAGGAAATGTTCAGCGCGCGCTCGTAACATAGTGCCCATCAGCATTGGTCAACTCGACGGCTGCAAAGACGGACACGTCCGTCAACCACCCCTCGGCGATATTAGGTCGCGACAAGGCGATATCCAAGGCTGCCGTTAATTCCAGCGGACGGCACTTAAACCCAAGATCCTTGAACGCCTTCGTCAGCCCAATCTGGCAGCTGTTGAACAATGTCTTCGACACGACAAAAAATGGCTGCTAACGCGTTCCCGCCTCAACATCCGCGTTAACGGTCGCAAAGCTCTGGAATAAATCCTGGCAGAAAGCACTTCCGGCGCGATCACCATTACCATTTGATGACGAAACCAAGAGCAGCCTTTCTTACAGGCATAGGGCGGCGATTCGGATTGTAGATCGCTCCAGATTTCCTCGGCGATTGAAATGGCGGTGGCGACGGCTTCTTTCATACTGTCAACCGTCGGGCGTTCATTGAGAATATCACAGCACGCCTCGTGAATCGCCTGCATAATAGCTGGCTCAAGGAAGTTTCGCGCCAGTTCGACCGCGTTTTCGAGCGGTTTAGGGCTGCTGGTGAACCAGTCCGATCCGTCTTTATTTTCCATACGCCGCGTTCTCGCCTAAAGGAGCCGGATTGAAAATACGGGAAATTGGCCCCAGCCTTGCCGTAACCGTTGTATCGTAATTTCAAACCGATGGAGAACGAAATGTATCCTGATAATGAACATCCGCTGAACGGCCCGCATCCAACAGACTGACCAGCTTAAGCCTACCAAAATATTATTTTCCCAAGCGCGTCCTGCGCGCTCACCCCTCCCTAAACTCGGGCCGCGCCCAAGGTGTGGCTCACTTTTTGAGCACTAATAAATTTTTAGGCAAACATGACCGCACAAATTGCGACTGCCGCCGCAACCCCCGCAATATCCGCTGTCAGGCCCGCGGCCAGCGCATGCCGGATACGGCGAATGTTCACCGCACCGAAATACACCGCCAAAACATAGAAGGTCGTCTCCGTCGATCCTTGGAACGTACTGACTAGAAAACCCACATAAGTATCCGGTCCTGTCGCCGGGTCAGACAGGATCGACGCCAGAATGCCGTATGCCCCCGACCCTGACAAAGGACGCAGGAGCGCCATCGGCAATGCTTCGACCGGCAAGCCTATCAACTCCGTCACAATGCCTAAAGGTTGGATCAGTAATTCCATGGCGCCGCTAGCGCGGAACATGCCGACCGCCACCAGGATCGCGACCAAATAAGGAATAATACGGATCGCCACCTGAAAACCATCCTTCGCCCCATCGACGAACACTTCGTAGACCCGCACACCCCGCGACATGCCGAACCCCAACAGCGCCACCATCAAGCCCGGTATAATCCAGGGCGAGACCGCGCGGCCATAGAGGATTGCCAGCGGTATCAACGCGACAACACCCAGTAGCGCCAGCGCAGAAACCCATCCGGGATAAGCACCACTCTCTTCCGCGATAGGCGCGATCTCTTCGATTTCCCCAGCTTCCTCGCCCTCGACCGGATCTGGAACGGGCCCCATTGGAAACCAGCGCTGATAGAGTTTGGCGGAAAGGATGGCAACGGTGGTGGATATCAAGGTGGCGAACAGCGTCGTCGGCAGGATCGCCGCCGGTTCGGCAGATCCGGCAGCCGCCCGTAATGCAATCACACCGGTCGGCAATAGGGTAACACTCGACGTATTGACGGCAAGAAATAGGACCATGGCGTTGGTCGCGGTGCCTTTATGGGCATTCAGCTTATCGAGCTCCTGCATGGCGCGGATACCGAACGGAGTCGCCGCATTGCCGAGCCCCATCACATTTGCCGAAAGATTCAAGATCATCGCACCCATGGCTGGATGTTCGGCCGGCACTTCAGGGAAAATTCGGACCATCAGTGGGCGCAGCAGACGCGCTATAATAGTCAACAGCCCACCTACCTCGGCGACCTTCATCAGACCGAGAAAAAGCGACATCACGCCGACCAATCCGATCGCCAATGTGACAGAATCCGCCGCCGTATCGATCATGCCGGTCGCCAGTGCTTCCATCGGTTGGCCCGCATCCGGGGCGACCGGTTTGGCCGTGATCTGCCGGTAGCCGGCGACCAAAAACGAAATCAGTACGATGGCGAAGAAAACGGCGTTCATGAAGTGTCGCCGGCCTCCGCATCCGCCGCAACGAAAGCCTCAAGCAGCGCCGCCGCATCGGTGACCCGTAGCGTCGGCACCACGCCATCATCGGTTGCATTCGCATTGCCGCTTTCCACCATGACCGAGCGTAACCCGGCGGCGGACGCACCGGCGATATCGGTTTCTGCCGTATCGCCAATCATGATCGTCTCTTCGACCCGCAGCCCGAGGCCTGTCAGCGCCTGCTGGAATATACCCGGTTGTGGTTTGCCTATAACTGTCGCCCGAGCATCTCCTGCCGCTTCGATAAACGCCTGTACCGCGCCCGATCCGGCCCTTAGGCCGCCTTCGATAGGCACGGTGAGGTCCGGATTGGTGACGATCAGCTTGGCCCCCGCACGGACATGTATCGACGCATCGGAAAGACATTGCAGCGTGAGCGACAAATCGATCCCCGCAACCACGAAATCCGGTGCCTTGCTCTCAACTGCTCCGGCCGCCGACAGCTCGCGCCGCAGCGCATCTCCGCCGACAATGAATACCCGTGCGCCAGGTTTGGCTTCCGTCACATAGCGCGCGGCCGCCCATCCGGATGTCACGATCCGCTCGCCCGGAAGGTCGATCCCCATGCCCGCTAGTTTTTGTGAATATTCCGCGCCGGTCTTCAGCGCATTATTCGTAATGGCGCCGACAACACGCCCAGTCTCGGCAAGATAGGCGAAGAGTTCTGGAGCGCCCGGAATGACTTCCTCGCCGCGATAGACTACTCCGTCCAGATCGAATAGCACGCCACGCACATTCGCCAGTGGCGCCTCCATTCGTCGCTCGTCACGGCGACGACGAAGTTCGTCAAAACTCGGCAATGGCGGGACCCAGCCATGTCCGATCGGCATCCGCACGTCCAAGGGGTCGGCGCCGTGGCATTGCCAGTGAATATCCTCTCCAATTTCGATGGTGGACCAGGCCCCGGCCGGTGCTGGTGCGGTGGTAAAACTCTCGGTCAGCGATTGCAGCGACAGATATGGAATACCGTCGACCGAGTTCGCCTTGTTCCAATGCACGTGTCCAGCAACGCACAGCACCACATTCCCCGCCTCTCGCAAGACGCGGCGAATCTCTTCCGTTTCGCTGTATTGCGAACAATGCTGGTTAGCCTCGAAATAGAAATTACCAGTCATCAACGCGCCGTCGAGCGGCACATGACTAAAGACAATGGCGGGAAGATCGGTGGCGGCTAAGTCATCGGCAAGCCATTGGATATCCCCGTCGGTCAACGAAAATCCATCCTGGCGGTCGTATTTAACTCCCGCTTGCCAAAACACTAGGTGGAAGCCATTAATATCCAAGCTTTCGCTTGTAAGCGACGTGCCGAGCAATTCCTCTCCATCCTGCCGAGTCATGAATTCAAGATCATGATTTCCCGCGAGATGGCGGCGCGGAATGCTCACCCGCTGGAATGCCCCCGCGACATCCGCGGTCAGACGACGGTCGGTCGCGTTATCCTTATCGCTGATTCGGTCGCCGAGATCGACCACTAAATCGGCACCCCAATCATTTGCGAAATCGACGAACTTGTGCAGCAGCGGTAGGGCCTCGTCTCCCCGCTTCGTCTTCGTTGGCGGGCCATGGTGGATATCCGTGACCAACGCCAATCTCAGTTTCGGCTTCGACGCGCTCATGGGTTTATAACCCAGTGCATGTCCAACATCTGTGTTTCAATGCCCGTTTGGCTAAACATATCGTGGATCTGTCCTTGGTGATGGGTTTCATGATTGAAAAAACGCGTCAGCAATAAATTTGTCGTATCTTCCAGGCGACGCCCCTCGTTATTGGTATAAATTATTTAACCGGCGACATAGTCGTCGTCGAGGCTTTCGACAAACGTCGTTATCCGCTCGTCTTCCGCCATCCGTGCCGTTCTAAGAGCGTCAAATTCTACAAACAGGAGCGCGTCCAGCCCGGTCGTTGGTGACGTACCACCCTCGAACCTCGCCATCCATACCCGATCACCGACAAGGAGATGATTGAGTGTCCCGTGGATGCTATTAAAAAAGCCTTTTCGATCCACCTTGCGATCTGCATCGGTAAGCTTGGTGCAGACATCGTATGGGCGTTCATTCGCTCCGGTGTTGTAGCGGGCAAGCATTCGGAAATGATCAGTGAGGAATTTTGTCATGATCAGGCGAATTTAAGGTAAAGCCTCGGTCGGGAGCAAACAGCAATACGCGAGCCGCTCAGGCCTCGTCCATGCCCAACATCTTCCAACGCCGATAAAAAATAGACCGGCTTTGCTGCGAGACCGCCGCCAGCGGTCGGAGTAACCCCAGCATGAAGCGGGGGACCGGCGACGGTCGCATGACATCCATGAACACACAGTAGCGCCGTCCTTCGTTCTCGTTGACCGACCGGTGGATCAGCGTGTCGTCAAAAATGAACAGCGGGTCGTCCCGCCAGTAATGTTTGGTATTACCACATTCGATAAACATGTCTGCGTTCTGCGACGGGGTCAGATTGTAAAGTAACCGCAACGTCAGGCGCAGCGGACCGAAATGCGAGGTCGTAGATTCCCGGCCATCGAAAACGGAGACGGCAATGGTCCGCAGATGCTCGAACGGTTGATTAAGTTCATCGATCTCAGTGTTGTACTGCTTGCCGAACCAACGATAGACAAACATCCCACGACGTCCTGTCTCGAGCTCCTGGTCGATCCGTGCAATGATTTCATCCTTGCGCGCGACAAAGACACCCAGGGCCTCGTCAATTTCCCGGCGGCAATCGTCAGAAAAATCTTCCGGCTGGTAGACCCGTTTGTTGCGGAAACAGAAAAGATCGACCAACAGATTGACCGGCGCGAACAACCACGCGGTAAAGAATCCATTGCCGAAAAAGTACCGATCGAACAATTCGACAGTCTTACGCTCGTTCCTCATTACGTCGATCAGGCCGAGCACAATATAGGTCAGCGCGAAATACGGCATTAAAATCAGCGCAGCTGCCACGCCAAGAGCCGCTAAAATATTCTTCTTGAGCCGTTTCCATGTCATGCAACGATGCTTCCGTCTCGCCCAAACAACTGTCGGGCATCCTTTCTGTTAGAGAAGATCAACATTTTCCAGCACACCATCGGTGTCGAAACGTGAGCCAATCAGATACCACTACCCGATTTGGACGGATCACGCCACCAGACATGGCATGGCTGGCCCAGGCACCCGAAGAACCTGTGCTCGACCCGGAACTTGCCATCGTGGACACTCATCATCGTCGGATATCATCTCGATCCAGGCTGCCATACTGTTCTCCACTGGCGTAAATTACCCGGCGCTATTCTCCGCTCTCAGACTGCCCAAGATCGATACCGCCAAGTATATTGCGGAAGCACCGTGCATTATTGAGTTGAAGCCCGTCAAAATTCACCGGCCCTTGATTATAAGAGGACACACATAGAACTCGGATCCTTTTCGATGAGCCTGACCGGGAAAGACCTTGCCACCTCGACCTCATTTCATAAGAAGCTCGGATTCACGCCCGTCGGTGTGGACGCGAAGCAAAATTGGCGGATCCTATAGAATGGCGATCATGTCATTGGCTTGTTCCACGGGATGTTCGAGGGGATAGATACTGACCTTCAATCCAGGTTAGGACCAAGATGGCAATCTGCTGAATTCTTATACGGATGTGCGTGAATTACAGCAGGAGTTTAAGGACACCGGGATTTCCCCCGATGACGAAGTTTAGAATTAGACAACCGGAGCGGGCAGTATCATGCCGCGTGACCCGGACGGGAACCAAATACTGATCGATCAACACAGATAAGCGACAAGAGTTTATATCCCTGACACTTACCCCCGCACCTCACGCAACGCCGCCCACACCCGCTGCGGGGTCGCTGGCATATCCAGCGCCTTCACGCCCGCCGGACGAAGCGCGTCGACGATGGCGTTCATCAGGGCTGGCATGGCGCCAACGCAGCCGGCTTCGCCCGCGCCTTTGACGCCAATGGGGTTGGTCGCCGTGATCGCGTTCTCGTTCACGGCGGATTCGAAATTCGGCACCGTGTCGGCACGCGGCATCACGTAGTCCATGAAGGAGCCGGTGATGAGCTGGCCCGTCTCGCGGTCCCAGCGCATGTCCTCGAACAGGATTTGCCCGACCCCTTGCACGATGCCGCCATGCAGTTGGCCGTCGAGCAGTAGGGAATTCAGGACGGTGCCGACGTCGTCGACTGCGACGTAGCGGGTGATCTCCAGCTCGCCGGTCTCGGGATCGATTTCGACCTCGACCACGTGGCAGCCATTCGGGTATGTCGGCGCGGGCGGGCGCCATGACGCCCATTCACTCAGCCCCACTTCCATGCCGGGCGGCGCCATCATGAAGTTCTGCAACAGTTTGGCGCAGTCGGTAAGGCTGACGGATTTATCCGTCCCAGCCACGGTGAAGACGCCGTCGGTGAATTCGATATCGCCCTCCCCCGCTTCCAGATGATGGGCTGCCGCCTTGCGGCCCTTCTCAATCACTTTCTCCGCCGCCAGCATCAGTGCGGCACCGCCGACGCCGGACGAGCGCGAGCCGAACGTGCCGGTCCCCGCCATGCCGTGATCGGTATCGCCCTGCTGGTAGTAGATTTCTTCGAACTCGAGCCCGAGCTTGTCCGAGAGCATTTGGCGGAACACCGTCTCATGCCCTTGGCCGTGGTTGTGAGTTCCCATGACCAAGGTCACGGTTCCGGACGGATCGAAGCGTACCTCTGCCCACTCCGGAAAGCCGCCTGCCGATTGTTCGATTACGCTGGCGATGCCGATACCGCGCAATTTTCCTACCGCCGTCGACGTCTCTCGCCGAGCTGCGAAATCGCCGTAGTTGGCCATATCCAATGCAGCATCCATGTTCTTTTCGAACTGGCCGGAATCGTAATTGAAGGTAAGCGCAGTCTGGTACGGTAGAGCCGATTCCGGAATATAGTTGCGGCGCCGCAACTCCGCTGGGTCAATGCCAAGCTCCGCCGCCGCCGTATCGATGGCGCGCTCCAACACATAGGCCGCTTCCGGCCGCCCCGCCCCCCGATAAGGACCGATGGAGGGCGTATTGCTGAAAACACCCATCACTTTCGTATAGATCGCGGGTGTCGTGTAGGTGCCTGCCAAAGTGCCGAGATTGCCGACACTCGGGTGCACGCCGAGCATCGAGAGATAAGCGCCAAGATTCGCCATCGTCAGAACCCGAAAGGCGAGGAACTTACCGTCTGCGTCCAGCGCCAGCTCCACCTTCGAGATATTATCCCGGGCTTGCTCGTCGGTCAGGAAATGTTCGGAGCGATCGCCGGTCCATTTCACCGGCCGGTCCAAATCGCGCGCCGCATGCAAACACAATGCATTCTCCGCATACGGGCCCGAGCGCATCCCGAACGCACCGCCCATATCATGGCTGACCACGCGCAGTTTATTCTGCGGAACTTTCAACATCGGCTCCGCCATGGCCTGGCGCACGAGGTGCGGGCCTTGAGTTCCGGTGTAGAGGGTAAAGCGGTCCTTAAACTTGTCGTACTCACCGGTGCAGGCGCGTGGCTCCATCGGGGCCACGGCGACGCGGGTTATGTCCAGCTCCAACCTCGTGACATGCGGTGCCCCGGCGATGGCCGCTTCGACCGCCGCCTTGTCGCCTTCCTCGTGAACGAAACAGACATTGTCCGGTGCTTCTTCCCAGACCGACGGCGCGCTTGCGCTCAACACGTCTGCTGTTGCGGTGACCGAGGGCAGTTCCTCATACTCAACCGCCACCAATTCCGCGGCGTCGCGCGCCTGATCGTGGCTCTCCGCCACCACGAAGGCCACGTAATCGCCGACATACTGAACGAGCTTTTGGCGCAGCGGCACGTTCGGCGGGATAAACATCTCTGACCCATCGGCGCGTTTCCGGATGGCCATGGGCGGCACCTTGCCATAGCCCGCCGCCTCAATATCGGCACCAGTATAGATCGCAAGCACACCGTTCGCCGCGAGCGCCGACGTCGTATCGATGGAGATCATCCGGGCCTTCGCATGCGGTGAGCGGACCACATAGCCATAGGCCTGTCCCGGGCGGTTCAGGTCGTCCGAATATTGACCGCCGCCCCTCAGCAGACGCGGGTCCTCCCAACGCGGGATACCTTGCCCAATACCGAATTTCGTCATGCTTACCCCCGGATTCGACGCTACGGTTTAAAGATGATCAGAATTAGCCCAAAACACTGGGTCGGCAAAGCCCGTCGGAGTCCACCATCGCAAAGGCCGAAACGTTGGACCTGATCCCTGATCTGTCGTTAACGGCGAACCTGGCGCTCTTCGCGGCGCTGGCAGCAACCATCTAGTTTGACGGGAAACTGCTCTCACATTTGGCGAATCAGTCCGGGCGCGGCATAAGTTTCATCAGCACTGCCCTCTTGGCGACAACGACGTAACTACCAAGACGCAGCAACACCATCGCCGCCGTCCGCGTAAGCGCCTATGCGATAGCGATCTAAAATATTTTCGGCAGCAACCTGATCATGGTGTTGGTGTGGTCCAAAGCGGATATAATGTTACCGTGACAGCTTGCTTACCAACCAGGTCGACAAAACTGTGAAATTGGCCCTGCTTTAATATGGCATCCCGGTCACCGCGATCTAAGTGATCGATCTTTTGGCAAATTAGAAAACGCGTGTGTTCAGCATCGGGCTCGATCGCCCATCGTGCTGATCGTCTATCTGGTGTCGGTCTTCGCGTTCTAAGCGGAGCGCTCAAGCTTCGTTACTCGCGTTTCCCGGAGTGGTGATTGCAGCATACGGGATCCAATTCACACCGGCCCTATATATGTACCCCAGGTCGCTAATGTGTCCGAGGTACATTTGTAGGTAAGAACTAAGCCGTGGCGCTCGGTCGGGCGTTCACTTCGTCGTACCAGCGCTTTAGATTTATCTGATCTTCCTGTGGAGCAACTTTCACCCAGCCGGCGAAATCGACAACCACCAACGCGGTGATGTCGGCGACGCTATAACTATCGCCCGCGACGTATTTGCTCTCGCCGAGGCGAGTGTCGAGATCGGCCATGAAATGAACAAGGCGTGTCAAACCACGCGCTGCGAGGTCAGGGATTTGCTCGAAATTATGAGGCCCGGCAAGTGCACGCCCCCTCATAGGTGGGGCGGAATTCCGCAAGGCTTCAGCGCCGGCCATGAAACCCTCCATGAACATATGATGGTTCCACATTTCGATAACCGCCTTTTCCTTGGCGTCGCGCCCCAGAAGTGGCGGCTCCGAATAAGTTTCTTCCAGATAGCGATTACAGGCGCTAATCTCGCTGATACAGGTGCCATCGTCGAGCTCGATCATCGGCACTGTCAACCAGGGGTTCTTAGCCGCAAATTCTGGTTTCATCTGCTCTGCGGTCATTAGGTCGACCTGGACCGTCTCCATATCGACGCCTTTTTCGGCCATGAAGATGCGGACCATACGCGGGCTTGGGGCTTTCTTGAAATCGTAAAATATCATTTTTTCCTACCTTACGTGCTCTGGAATTTTGTCGATATCACCACTGCTAGACCAACATTGCCGAGAGCGCCCGGAGCGTCCAGTATCTTTCTTGTGCATTGCGTGGAGCCGTAATAAGCGCTGGCGAGAAGAGGCAGTTTCCGGCCTATTCCTACTCAATGCATCTCCAGTACTGATCTGATGCAGGTCTCAGTCGAAGATGGGGTCGCCTTGATCGGCCACAGCGCGTTGTGGAAATGGATGGTCATCCGGAATTTATGGTATTTGTAAGGCTTTCAGGACACGAAAACACCTCAGCGAAGCTCCAGAAGATTTGCCGCCGCAGCGCGACTTGACGATTGGCGGCGGTAACAACGGATTTGCCATTTGCCTCCCGCGAACGAACATCGTAAGGCAAGACGGAGATAACAAACTTAAGGTATATTGGCATGAAAGGTCCGCTCCACGGTCTCAAGGTATTCGATCTCACACGTGTTTTAGCAGGCCCGCATTGCACACAGCTGTTGGGCGATCTCGGCGCTGAAGTCATCAAAGTGGAACGCCCGGGCTCCGGCGACGACACCCGAGGCTTCGCCCCCCCTTTCCAAAAAAACGACAAGGGCGAAGACACCAGCGAGAGTGCTTACTACACTGGCGCTAACCGCAACAAACGCTCGATCACCATCAACATCGGCACTTCCGAAGGGCAGGCACTGACCAAAAAGCTTATGGCCGATTGCGACATTCTTGTGGAGAACTTCAAGGCCGGTACCTTGGATCGTTACGGCCTTGGTTATGAACAAATAAAAGCGGAGTTTCCACGTTTGATTTATTGTTCGATCACCGGCTTCGGCCAAACAGGCCCCTATGCGCCACGCCCTGGCTACGATGGATTAATCCAAGCCATGGGCGGCGTGATGAGCCTCACTGGCGTGCCGGACGGCGAACCAATGAAAGTTGCCGTGCCGATCTGCGATCTGATGGCCGGCATGTATGCAAGTGTCGGCATCCTTGCCGCCGTGCGCCATCAGGCTGAAACCGGCGAAGGGCAATTCATCGATATCGGCATGCTCGATACCCACGTGGGCTGGCTCGCCAATCAAGGGATGAATTATCTGGCGACTGGGGAGAACCCAAAGCGGATCGGTAACCAGCACCCAAATATCCTGCCCTATCAGGTGATGCCCACATCGGACGGTTATATTGTGCTGTCAGTTGGAAACGATCCAACCTTTGAGCGTTTCTGCAAGCTCGCCGAATGCGAGGAATTACTGGAAGACGAGCGCTTTCAGACCAATGCAGCTCGCGTGTCAAACCGCGACGATGTCACGGAAACGCTGAACGAAATCACCAAGAAGAAAACTTCTGAATGGTGGCTGGACAACTTGGAGAAAGAAAAGATCGGCTCCGGCCCGATCAACAATCTAGAACAGGTCTTCGCTGACCCGCACGTGATTGCGCGCGAGATGGTGATAGAGATGGACCACCCGGCGACTGGCAGCAAGCCGATGAAACTGATTGCTAACCCGATCAAACTCAGCGCGACACCGCCGACATACCGCAAACCACCACCGCTCCTTGGCGAACACACTGACGAAGTCCTGCAAGAAGCCGGATTGTCGGCAGACGAGATCGCCAAGCTGAAGGAAGACGGGACGGTTTAGCTTATCAGTGAGCGCATGGACGGGCGTATGGTATGATCATCAAAGTACTCCTCCCTCTGGGTAAAAACGACCCCTGCCTCCGTGCCGCCAAACAACTTTTTGATATTGCCAACGTTGGCCATGACGCCGTCCTGGTCGAATCGCTGAAATATGACCGCCTCGTCTTTGAAGAAATCCAAGCCGATCCCTTTCTCATAATGGCATTGCCGCTTAGGCCACTACCACGCTCTGTCTCGGCACCTCCGTCGCTATTGCGTTACCGGGCAGCCCAGTGATCACGGAGATGTCTGCGTGGACGATTCGAAACTCTCAAAAGGGCGGTTCTATCTCGGTCTTGGGACTCAGGTGCGTGGTCTCATCCAAAGGCGCTACGGCTTGGAATGGTCGGTACCGGGCCCGTGGATGGGGGATTATGTCGGTTCCGTATAGGCCATTTGGGACTGCTGGCAGAACGGCCCGCGACGCGACTATGAGAGTGCACGTTACAAGCTGAACCTGATGGTGCCACTAGTTGATTTCGGCCCCATTGAGAATCTGAAAACAGCAATTTAGCTGGCGGCCATTGGCCCACGCATCTGCGAGACAGCAAGCTTAAGGAAACGACGGCAAGAGTCCGCATACGGTCTCCACACCAACGTCTATCTGCGACATCATTCTGCCCGCCGCCGCCAAAGGGATCAGGCGCTCCGAACGCTCAATGGATTATTTTTCCGCCCCCATGAAACCGATGGTCGCTACTGCTGCGGACGTGGAAACACTGGCCGACCGGGTTCGCGACGCCTGTGCCAGAATCGCCTTCTATGCTTCAACTCCAGCGTATAGTCGCGCGTTCGAATTCCATGGGCTGACGGACCTGACCGTCGATTTAGCGCAATTGTCGCAAGCACAACACTGGGAAGACATGCCAGATCGTATCTTCGACGAAGTCCTCAATACCTATGTTACCAACGCTACCTATGATGAAATCAACACCAAACTCACCGAGCGGCATGGCGATTTAGTCACCGGAGTAGAGTTCTCGACCTTGGCCCGAATGGAAGCCGAACGCGAATGCTTTGACGAGGGGGATACAGCCTAAATACATAACCGGTCGATGGCCCGCGCTCGCAGGCAGCATAAACTTAGCTGCCGGATTTCTCGTCCTGTCTCTCACCGGACGCACGCCAAATGCTATCGGCCTAGTTCTAGAACCCATGGCAGAAGCTCTCGATTGGGAACGTAAGGCCATCGGTGCGACCGTGTCGGTCTTCCTCGTGATCTCGGCGATTTCCCTATTCATTGCCAGTTCGCTCGCAGATCGGTTTCCACTTTGCCTGATACTTTCCAGCGGGCTCACGCTGAGCACTGCCAGGATCGGTGCCTTGGGATTCGTGACCGCGCCTTGGCAGGTCATCGCTCTCTACGGAATGGTGTTCGGAATTAGTGCCGGTCTGGCGTCTCCACCGCCGGTCGGTGTCATGCTGACCCGTCGGTTTCCAAACCGAACGGGCTTCGCCAACGCTGCAGTCATTGCAGGCTTGGGCCCTGCAGGAACGCGCCGACACCGCTGTGGCGCGCCCGGAGGTGCTTCCTACCTTTGGATCATTCCGGCCATCTTACGGACGCCATATTTTTGGCTTTTAATCAGCGTCTAAGCCATTTGCGGATTTAAAGATTTCTTCGTCTCCACCCATGTGGTTACCGTCGTGCCAGATCTGAGAATCGGCACGCTCATTTCTGAAAATTTATTAGCCTTTCTGGGCTTCGCAGGACTGCTCGGTGCGCTCACAGCAGGCGTATGGAGCGACCAATCGGGTCCTGCCGCGCCGACATTGTTTCGCTTCTTCTTGCGGGTCGCAATCTTCCTGCTGATCTTCTTCAGCAAGGATCCGCTTTCGATTGCTAATTTTTTCGCTTCTCTACGGCCTCACGTTTTGAATTACCGCGCCGCTGACCGTCGTCTTCTTACTCGACGCTTTCGGGGGCTAGAATATCAGCGCGCTAAGCGGGTTCGTCACCATGATTTATCATATGTGTGGTGGTTTAGGTGCTTGGCTCAGCGCCTCGCAATTTGACACGAATGGTGACTGCAATTCAGCCTTAGTAATCATGGCCGTAGCCTCCGCCATCGGCATTGTGTTGATCATCGTCCCGGCCAGCCGGAAACGGTCAAACCTTTGGGAAGCGCAGCAACAGCAGCCCAAGTCCATTCGCTCCCGCTTCCACCTCAATCACCCCTTCGTCCGGTGACGCGAATTCAACCGACAATTTCGGCAATTCCTTGTCGTTGCGACGCAACGCGCCCGACACCACGACGTGATATTGCCCGCCGCCGTCGCCTGCGTTCGGCAGGACCGCCTTGCCGCCGGGAGCGACACCCAGCCATTCGGCAAACAAACCGTCATCAGCAGGCTCGATTAATGTTTCCCGGCGCGGGTCTTCACCTAATTTCGGTAGAACTTCCGCATCGCTGGCAGCTTTTCCACCGACAACCTGGCGCTGCTTGCCTTTAATCAGCATGTCAGTCCTCTCCGGCAAATATTTAGCGCCGGAATCCCAACACTGTCGCAGAGTGAAATAGTCGACGCCTTCGGACTCCGCCTGAATAGGGCCATAGGGCGTGTTCGCGCCCGCGTATTGAACAGTCAGAGGGTCGACACGCGTCTTGCCGACCGCGCCCCCGCCATTGACGAAGACCTGAAACTGGTTGGTTTGATGAAAATGCGGCCGCGTCACTGAATGCGGCGGCTGCATCACAAGATAGGCCTGCGGCGCCCCTTCCTCTCCACCGACCTCCTGCCCGTATCCCGGCGTCCCCGGTTTTGGGGCGCTGCCGATATATTCGCGCCCTGTATAAGCCTGATCATCCACCATGCTGACGGTGTCGTTTTTTGCAGCGGTACGGGCGTCGGTCGATATCAGCATAAGAGCCTCCGATGGGTAACGTATTAGATTAACGATACCGCGTCATGTATCACGATGGCACCGAAAAGGGAGCGCAGCCGTGTCGCAAACAAGTTCGACTGAAATTTTAAATTAAAAACCCGGCATCGTCGGAACATATGCCGACCAACCTTAAACTTGAGATCTTCGTCGCGAACGTCCTCGTGGCTAGTCTGGTTGTCTACGCCACGACTGCGGGACCACGTTTCGTTCTCCTACACGACCGGGACGTCTAACAGGAAATACCCGTTTTCGCCCAACCGCCCTCGGAGACAAATAGCGCGTGTCGCGAACGCCGCCTGACGCTTGCAGCCGCGCGGCTCGTCAAAGGCAACGGCCATCTGGCACTTGTAACATTGCCGGAGAATTAGCGCGAGCAGACGGAGAGAAAACTAATCGATATTCACCGTGCCTTATATCGCGCACATTTCGCCCGACGAGAGATCGCGGTTTTTAGAGGTCACGACGGGATCGTCTGTTCCGCAGCCTTTTTACCCGATGGCCTCACGGTCAATCGCGCGCGCCATACTGTTACGCATGTCGCAGACGAACTGCGTAAAACTGCCGTAGAATTTTGCATGCCCGGTCAACTAATTATATTTGACCGCGCACAACATGCTTTCCTCGCGCGAAAAATGATACTGGGTATAAGTTACCAGCTCCTTGAAGCCTTTGGCTAAGACCACGTGATCGACCGCGCCGTCAGTCTCCTCCAACATGTCGTGCAATTCGTTGATGATGGCGATTAGAGCGCGGTGATCGGAATCGATCAGATGCGCTCCGACGCTCATACCGTCGTTCCATTCGAAAAAACTCATCGCTCCCCCTTAAACCCGAACCGTAAACTTCCCCACCGAGAAGATTAAAAGGCCCCTTGGGAAGAGCATTGACCTGTATCAATTAGAATTTTCTATAATTTCAGAAAACCGCTCCGTCGACCCAATGACGACCGAGCCGGTCTTCAATCTCGATCACCCAGAGGTCGGGGTCGCGCTCGGCTTGTCGGGCGATATACGCATCGGCCTCCGCTTCCGGCACCAGCGCGCCCTCAAGTGCTTCCATCCAGCCGAGCTTACCATCCAGATCACGCATCTGGCTCATCACCCGGCATCCTTGGTCCAGCTGGTTCAGCTTCAGGATCACGATCCCACTATGAGGATCGCCGCGATGCGCCACGATCACGGGCACGCCCTCGGCGCTGCAACGCTTCACATGGGCTTTCACCCAAAGATCGGTCGGGAGACGTCCTTCAACCATGGAAATCAGTCTAACCGCACAGGCCGGCATTGACAGCCGCCCGAGCGCCCGAAACACTGCGCTCAATCAAAAAATTCCATCGGGAGAGAAATCATGGCGGGCGATAACGGCTCAAGCGATAATAGCGACAACAAGCCTGGACGCAGCAAAGCCTGGTTCGGCCCAATGGACCGCGACGGATTCGTACATCGCAGTTGGATGCGTAACCAAGGACACCCGACCCATGTGTTCGACGGTCGCCCAGTCATCGGCATCTGCAATACCTGGTCAGAGCTGACCCCGTGCAACGGACATTTCCGCGAGCTAGCGGAACACGTGAAGCGCGGCGTCTATGAGATGGGCGGCTTCCCGGTTGAATTCCCGGTGATGTCCTTGGGCGAAACCCTGATGCGCCCAACCACCATGCTGTTCCGCAACCTCGCCAGCATGGATGTGGAAGAATCAATTCGCGCCAACCCGATGGACGGCGTCGTGCTGCTGACGGGCTGCGATAAGACTACGCCATCGCTGTTGATGGGTGCCGCGAGCTGTGGCTTGCCGACCATCGTGTGCTCCGGCGGGCCAATGCTGAACGGCAAATTCCGCGACCGAGACATCGGCTCCGGAACCGCCGTCTGGGAATTTTCTGAGGATGTGCGTGGCGGCAAGATGACCCTCGCCGACTTTATGGATGCGGAGGCCGGTATGTCGCGCTCCGACGGTCACTGCATGACCATGGGCACGGCCTCGACGATGGCGTCGATGGTGGAAGCCCTCGGCATGGGCCTGCCCTCGAACGCTGCCATCCCAGCCGCAGATTCACGTCGCAAGGTCGTTGCCCGCATGGTCGGTCAACGCATCGTCGACATGGTCAAGGAAGATCTGACCATAGACAAGATTCTCACCAAAGAGAACTTTGAGAACGCCATTATGATCAACGGCGCAATCGGCGGCTCCACCAACGCGGTGGTACATTTGATGGCCATTGCCGGACGCATCGGCGTCGACCTCAACCTCGACGATTGGGATCGTCTCGGCCGCGATATGCCGTGTCTCGTCAATCTCATGCCGTCGGGCAAATACCTGATGGAGGATTTCTTTTACGCGGGCGGCCTCCCGGCGGTAATCAAGGAAATCGGCGACAATCTCCACAAGGGCGCACCGACCGTCAACGGCAAATCGCTCTGGGAGAACTCAAAGGATGCTGTCTGTTACGACCGCAACGTCATCTTCACCAAAGACGAGCCCTTTAAGGATTCCGGCGGCATCGTTGTGTTGCGCGGTAATTTGGCACCGACGGGCGCTATCCTGAAACCCTCTGCGGCGACGGAAGAATTGCTGCAACACAAAGGCCGCGCGGTCGTCTTCGAGAACATCGATCACTTCAAAGAGAAGGTCAACGACCCGGACCTGGACGTGGAACCGAACGACGTATTGGTACTGAAAAACTGCGGCCCGAAGGGCTATCCTGGCTTTCCAGAAGTCGGAAATCTGGAGCTGCCGCCGAAGATTTTGGCACAGGGCATCACTGACATGGTGCGAATTTCCGACGCGCGGATGAGCGGCACGGCCTACGGCACCGTGGTGCTGCACACTTCGCCGGAAGCGGCGGCGGGCGGCAACCTGGCGCTGGTGCAAGACGGCGACATAATCGAACTCGATGTCGCCGGTCGTGGCCTACATCTGGAAGTCTCCGACGAAGAGTTGGAACGCCGCCGCGCTGACTGGACCCCACCGAAAGGTCCCATCGACCGGGGCTACTACAAGCTCTACACAGACCACGTGCTACAGGCAGATACAGGCGCCGACTTGGATTTCCTGGTCGGCAATTCGGGGGCACTGGTGCCACGGGAGAGTCACTAGTCTCCCAAATGGGGAATGACATCTTTTCCGAACCGTTCAATCGCCCGCATGATTTCGGTATGCGGCGGGCCGCCGGAATGGGCGTGCTTCAACCGCAGCAGGAAACCGGTACTGACGGTCGCTTCGCTTTAGCGTTTAAATTCGGTGACGCAAGTCTCGGGCGCACCGGTAATGATGCGGGCCTTCCAGATGCGCTCGAACTGGAAATCGTCTTACTGCGAGAATTCGTGAAAGGCGTTGGCGCCGTTCCACCAATAGTATTTGTACGCGCCCATCAGACTGGGGGCCGAAGACGCGGGCGGCATCCTCCAGGCTGTCGGCGGCCCAAGCGTCACGTATCATGACGATTTCCGGTTCACTCCCTGCCGCGAGTGCTGCCTTGCGATAGATGTCCGCCGCCGCCGCCAATTCCAACAAGGGCCAGCTTGGGCTCATGACCACCGCGTTGCCAAGCCGTCCGGCGGACTCCAATGTCGCCGGGACCCGCGCGCCGATCCAAACAGTCGGATTGGGTTGTTGGATCAGCTTCGGCGATGCGTAAGGGGTGTTGCAGCAGCAGTAACAGGACGAAGGTGCCGATCTGAATTTTCTTTGTGCGCGCTGCGACGGCACTGCAGCCGACGAGCGGTGAGGGCAGGAACCTGTCCTGGTTCTGATGTTGTTCACCAAATAAGAAGCCGTGAAACCCGCAAGCCTCCGCAAATTCGGCTTCCGCGAGAGTTTCCTGCACGCAGCGGTCCATATCGTCGCCGCGCGGCGGATTTGCGATTTAACTATAGAACCCGAGCTTAATCATCCGACTACTTTCTTTTCACGTTCATCCGATAATTCACCTGTCTCAAATTTATCCGGGAACGACGCTGGTGACTGGATCGGCCGGGTGCGACATGTACTTCTCCTAGAAAGTTATTGGCCCAATCCGAGGAGGGAAAATGAGCAAAATTGCAGTGGTGACAGGCGCGGCATCCGGAATTGGCGAGGAGGCAGCCCACGATCTCGTGGCGCACGACTGGGCGGTCTACGGATTGGACGTCACACAGGACGGCCTCGACAAGACGGCGGCAGCGCTAAAAAACGATCGCTTCCATCCAGTGTTGTGCGACATTCGCTCAGCCGAGGCGGTGCAATCTGCGATGGCGGAAATTGGCAATCGAACCGGCAAGATAAACGCGTTGATCGCCAGCGCCGGCGTTAACCGCCTTGGCGCACTCTCGGAAATGTCTGTCGAGGATTTCGATCTTGTCTTCGACGTCAACGTTCGCGGACTTTGGCTCTCCGCACGCGAGACCATACCTTTTCTGCGCGCGGCGGCGAAGGACGGCGAGTTGGCACGCATCGTTATGCTGTCTTCCGTCTCCGCCTTGCGGCCCAAGATCGAGGGTGGCGCCTATGCGGCATCGAAAATAGCGGTCAGCCAGTTGACCCGCGTGATGGCGGTTGAATGCGCGAAGGACGGGATTCTGGTCAATGCGGTGGCGCCGGGAACCGTGGACACACCCATGGTGCAGAACGCTGACACATCCGGAAATTGGCGACCGTCAGGACCCTCCCCACTCGGTCGCGTCGCGGATCCGATAGACATCGTGCGCGTCATCCGCTTCCTATTAAGCGAGGACTCCGGCTATGTCACCGGCACAATAATCCCCGTTGACGGCGGAACCCATGCCGCTTTCGTTCCGCCGAAGTAATTTCCATATGAACTCGCGGTCTCACCCTTGACCCTTGGCCCGCATCACTTGATGCTCTCGGCGATCTTAGACAGAGGGATTTCTGAACATGCTCATGCTTATGCCCGATGCGCGCTTCGACGGCGCGGCGGAATTCGAACAGGCGGTGGTCGGCGATAGAGCCGAGGTCCGCGTCTGTCAGGCGAATACACTCGACGATATTTCGGACGATGTTTGGGAAGCCGCCGACGGGTTAATGGTCTGGGGGCGGGTGCCCTGCAACACTGCCATGCTGGACCGCGCCCGGAACGCCCGCATTGTTATCCGTATGGGCGTCGGCTTCGACGTGATTGATATCGAGGAAGCGGGCAAACGCGGTATCATCGCCTGTAATGTGCCGGATTACGGTACTACGGACGTGGCCGATCACGCCATTGGCCTGATGTTGAGCCTGACGCGCGGTATCGTGCGCCATCATATGGCACTGATCGACGAGCCGGTCGCCAAGTGGCGGGCCATCGACACCCCTATCGTGCGACGCGCGCGCGGCGCTGCGTTGGGAATCGTCGGGCGCGGGCGTATCGGGACCGCCGCCGGATTGCGGGCCAAGGCGTTGGGCATGAACGTAATGTTCTTCGACCCCTATATCCCGGATGGCGGCGATCAGTCGGTCGGCTTTGAACGCCGTGAGAGTTTGGAGGAGTTGCTGCGGGAATCCGATATCGTCACTCTGCACACACCGTTGACGGAAGAAACACGCGGCATGATCAACGGCCAAGCGCTCTCCTGTATGAAAAAAGACGCCATCCTCATCAACACATCGCGGGGCGAAGTCGTCGATGTGGACGCCGTCACCGAAGCCTTGAAAGCGAACCGCATCGGAGCTGCCGGGCTCGATGTTCTGCCGCAGGAGCCACCGGACCCGAACCATCCGCTCTTCTCCGCGCTGAAGAACCGCGAGGCTTGGACTGAAGGTCGCGTTATCGTGACGCCCCATGCCGCCTGGTATAGCCCAGATGGAGCGCGCGATTGCCGCGAGAAGGCCGCCCGTACCGTCATCAATTACCTCACCGAAGGCACCATTCGAAACTGCGTGAACAACCAGTTTCTGGTTCAAGGAGACTCCTAATGAAAGTTGTCATCACAGGTGGTATCGGCATGATCGGCCGTAAACTGATCGATTCCCTGCTGGCGACACCGGAATTGATTAATCGAGACGGAGAGAAAGCGGAAATCACCGCCATTACCGCCTTCGACGTAGTGGCGCCAAATCCGCCCCTGCCGGACGATCCACGCCTGAGTGTCGTCACCGGCGAGGTCAGCGATGCCGCGACCATTGAGGCGCTCATCGACGAAGATACCGATACGGTTTTCCACCTAGCCGCCGTGGTGAGCGCGCAAGCGGAGGAAGATTTCGACCTCGGCATGCGGGTAAACCTGGACGGAACACGCATCGTCCTCGAACGTTGCCGGGCACTCGGTCACGCGCCACGCGTCGTCTATGCAAGTTCCGTCGCAGCCTTTGGCGGCGACATGCCGGACGTCATCGATGATTCAGTGATCCCCAATCCGCAAACCACCTACGGCGTCACCAAAGTCATCGGTGAGTACCTGATCGACGATTATAGTCGCAAGGGCTTCATCGATGGACGCGCCTTGCGTCTGCCGACCATCGTTGTCCGCCCCGGGCGTCCGAACAAAGCGGCATCGACCTGGGCGTCGAGCATCATGCGGGAACCGCTGACGGGCAAATCAGCCGTTTGTCCGGTGACCGAAGAGAGCAAAATGTGGATGCTGTCACCGCGACGGGTCGTCGAATCATTCCGCCATGCGCAAGTACTGGGCTCAGAAGTCTGGGGCCCGCACCGCGTTGTGAACTTGCCCGGCATCACCGGCTCGGTCACGGAATCGATGCAAGCATTGGCGCGAGTCGGCGGGAATTCGGCGCGCGCCTTGGTCACATTCGAGCATGATCCATTCATTCAGGACATCGTCGACGGCTGGGCCAATAGTTTCGAGACGCCGCGCGGCTTGGAGATGGGCTTTAAGGCGGATACCGATCTTGATGAGATCGTAAATGTCTTTTTAGAAGATGATCTCGAAAACCAGACCACTTATTACATGTAATATAGTGGTGTTCATTGACGAAATGGTCCCTGACGGAATACTACAATAGTAGGCCAAGAAAGACTAAAATAGGCAGGCGAAGCCTGTAAGACACGGATGTTCTATCGAGACGAAAAACTGCCTGGACTTGGCATGCGGCTTGGAAATTCACTGAAACCTCGGTTCTCCGCTAGCCCCGGCAAGCGGAACAAGAACAAGACGAAGGGCTCCGGTCGCAGCGGCGGTGGTGGCGGCGGGCAGGAACATCCGCATGCTTAAACCATCCAGGAGGCTTATTCTACGGTTGTCCTCGAGGGAAGCGAACTCGGCGCGGCGGCGGCGAAAAGCAGAGAAGAAATGTTGAAAGCGACCGCCAAGCTGGCGTCCGATTGGACGAAGACCAAGATCAGTGTCGATGCCGTTCGCGGTGTCGTCGGTTAGAAACCGGCCTACTCAAACAATCGACTAATATAGGGCGGAAGCGCAAAGGCGCCTCTGTGGACGTCCGGAGTGTAATAATTGGTTTCGATCCCGGCGTCTTTGAAGCGTTCTCGCAATATCTCGAGGGGCACATCGGTGCATCGGGTATCATCGCTGCCCCACCCGAACGTCATGTCGCCGCCGATATAAGCCGGCACGCTAGCCCGGTAGCATGTCACGCTTTCGAACAATTCACGGAAAACACTCAAAGTGCCGGAGAGTTCCTCACCTTGAACGAACGGCACGCCGTTTTGCGTGACCAGGATTCCGCCCTCCGCGAGGCAGCGCTTGCAGCCGCCATAGAAGCGCCGCCCGAATAGCACTTCTCCAGGACCGATCGGATCCGTTGAATCGACGATGATGACGTCGAACTTTCGATCAGTGTCATTCACGAATTCCACGCCATCCGCGATCACAACCTCGGTGCGCGGGTCATCATAGCCATCGCCGCAAATCGACCGAAGGTGTTGCTTGCTCAGCTCGACGACCGTGTCGTCTATCTCGACCTGCACGGCCGCCTCAACGGAACGGTGTTTAAGGACTTCTTCCAGCATACCGCCGTCACCGCCGCCGATGATCAAGACGTTGCGCGCCGCGCCATGGGCAAAGACCGGCGTATGCGCCAGCATTTCGTGATAGATGAATTCGTCCCGCTCCGTGGTTTGCACCACGCCGTCGAGCGCCAGCACCCGCCCAAATTCTGGATTGTCGAAAATTATGAGATGCTGGTGTTCGGTCTTCGTCTCATGGATGATTCGGTCGATGCCGAGCCGCGAGCGGAACCCCGGATGGAGGGTTTCCTCGAACCAATCCATCAGCGGATACGGCCACGATAGTGATCGGCGATTTCCATTCGCGCTGGGTTGAACGCCTCGCGCAAAACTTCCGCTGCACGCATGGGATCTGTCTCGCCGCACATGAACACATCCACCGCCGCATAATTCCATTCGGGCCAAGTGTGGATGCTGATATGAGATTCCGCGAGCACAGCAACACCGGAAACGCCGCCGTTTTCGGTGAATTCATGCAGATGAATATGGAGCAGTGTCGCGCCGGCTTCTTCCGCGCCCCGGCGAAGGGCCGCGTCGATGACATTCGCGTCGCTTAAATTTTCGCCATCCCATAGGTCGACTAATAAATGACGACCGGCATAGAAGGCCCCAGCGTGGCGCAATAGGTATTCGCGCTCACCATCGGACTCCGGCGTATCCGGAAGCGTATCGAATGCAGTTGCGAGGCTGCTTTTTTCCATCATTCCCGCCCCTTAGCTAAAGCGGTTTCCCCCGCTCAAGTACGGGACGCGACGATATGCTATTCGGTGAGGCGGAATGCAAGAGAAATTTTGTACTTCCGGTGCGGAAAATATCTATGCTGGCTTAATAACTTCATTCTCTGGGAGAAGTAGCATGCTAAAGTTAACGCAAACTCTCTTGTCTGAGGGGATAATTATCGCCGCCGCAGGCGCTGGGCCTTGTCGCGACGGCAGAACCAGTCCCTATTCACTGCGAGAGTGCGGAGTGTAGGGTCAATCTGTCGGCATTCTGCTTACAGCAGAAACGTCGATCTCCCGCACCAACCGACCTCTATCGCCAAGCAGCGACGGGCTCGATCCAAGTCAGCGCCCGAACGCTCGACGGAGCTCAAGTGATCCTTGACGAGAAAGACCTCACTTTCCGGCCGGATCCAGAATACACTTCGGTTCGCGTCTCAATCCCGCGTGCTGCGGTCGCCACCCTCGATATCGGAACACTGCGGTTAACGGCCGGGAAACGTGCGTCCATGCTGCCCGTCGAAGCACCGGCGAACGTCGGCTTGGATGCCGCTATCGCACCACATCGGGATATT